>DASVUT010000057.1:0-3198 GCA_036386955.1 Sphingomonas sp.
CTGCCCCTGCGGCCGACCGCCAACATCCTGGTCGCGGGCAAGGGTGCCGACAGCATCGCCCAGGCGGCAGGCGGATGGTCGATCACATGGCAGGGGACCGACGTCGCCAACAAAAGCTTTCCCAACGCGCAGTCGATCTGGAGCGGCATCGACGAGACCGTCCGTGCCGCAGGAGGTCGCGCCACCCTATCGCCCGACGGCGCGTTCACCGCGAAGCCCGACGCCGCGATCGTCGTGTTCGGTGAAACGCCTTACGCCGAGTTCGTCGGCGATCGCCCGAACCTGGAATATAGTCCCGACGACAAGAGCGACCTGGCGCTGCTCCGCAAGTTCAAGGCGGCCGGCGTTCCCGTCGTCGCCGTCTTCTTGTCCGGCCGGCCCTTGTGGGTGAACGCGGAGATCAACGCCTCCGACGCGTTCGTGGCGGCGTTTCTGCCGGGCAGCGAGGGCGGAGGTGTCGCGGATCTGCTGTTCGCGGACAAGAACGGGCGGCCCGCGCACGATTTCCGGGGCAAGTTGTCCTTCTCCTGGCCCAAGCGCCCCGATCAGTTCGCCCTGAACCGGCGCGATCCCGGCTATGACCCGCTGTTCCCGTTCGGCTATGGTCTTCGTCACGCTGACAAGGTCACGCTGGGGCTGCTCGACGAGACCCGGCCCGCAGGCCTCGACATGGGGGCGAGCGGACCTTTGTTCGCCAAAGGCCGCGTCCAGGATGGATGGTCGATCGCCTTGTCAGAACCCGGTGGGCCGGTGGTGCGCGCGCTCGGCGCGGCGCTGGCCACAACGCAAGGGCGGCTGACGATGCGCGGGATCGACCGCGATACGCAGGAGGACGCCCGCCGGTTCGCCTGGAACGGAACGGGGCGCGCCGAAGTACGGTTCGAATCGCCGCGCCCGCTGGATATCGGCCGCGAGGCGAATGGCGAGTTGAGCCTCGTGGTTCAGTATCGCGTCGATGTTGCTCCCAGTGCGGCGGTGACTCTGGGTGTTGTGAGCGGCACGGGCAAGCGGTCGGACGTGGCCGTGACGGCCCCGATCAACGCTGCGGGGATCGGGAACTGGCGCACGCTCGCCGTGCCGCTGAAGTGCTTCGTGGCAGCGGGTGCCGACCCGGCCCGGGTCACGACGCCTTTCGTGCTCGCGACTGCCGGACGGCTGACGCTGTCTGTGTCGGACGTCAGCATCGCGCGCGCGGATGTGCCGATGGATCGCTGCGACCAGCCCTGAGCGGGCAGATGCCGAAGCCCCCCGATGCGAGTTGACGCGACCGATGGCAACCCCGAATGTCCGATCATGGGGGTGAAATCCAAACGATCGACCATCGTCGATGTCGCGAAGCTCGCCGGCGTTTCGACGAAAACGGTTTCGCGCGTTCTGAACAGAGAGCCGCACGTCACGACCGAGGTTCGCGAGCGGGTGGATCACGCCGCCCGTCAGCTCAACTATCAACCCAATGTTCTCGCTCAAGGCCTAGTGCGTCGCCGCTCGTTCCTGATCGGGCTTGTTTATGAAAATCCATCACCAAGCTACGTGGTCGAGTTGCAAATGGGAGCACTCGATCGTCTGAAGGACGAGCGCTACAGTCTCATCGTGGTGCCGGTCCGCTCCGTGCGCGAGAATGCCGGCAATATCGTGGGGCTGCTCCGGGCGGCGGCGCTCGACGGTGTCATCCTGGCTCCACCGGCTTCCGATCACCCGGACGTGCTGGCGTCGCTCGACGCTGCTGGCATTAGTTTCGCGCGTATCGCGCCGACACGAATGTTGGATCAAGGTCCCAGCGTCGTGCTCGACGATGTCGCCGCCGCTCGTGCGGTCGCCGAGCATGTCTTGAGCTTCGGCCATCGCCGGATTGGAATCATCAAGGGCGATCCGACCCATCCGTCCAGCGAAGCGAGGCTGATCGGCTACACCCAGGCGCTGGCCGCTTCCGGAGTAGAGCTTCGTCTCGACTGGATCGAGCACGGACTCTACACTTTCGAGTCCGGATTCCGGGCCGCTCAACGGCTACTTGGCGGCACTGGGTCGGCGCGGCCGACCGCGATACTGGTACAGAATGACGAGATGGCGGTGGGAACGCTGATGGCGGCGCGTGAGCTGGGCATTCCCGTGCCGGAAGCTTTGTCGATCGTCGGTTTCGACGATTCGGAGATATCTCGCGTCGCCTGGCCACGTCTGACAACCGTGCGTCAGCCCGTATTCGACATGGCGCGGACGGCGGCGGGGATGCTCCTCGAGACTCTGGAAGGCGGCGAACCCTCAGTCTTGGAAAGCCATGACTTCGAACTGCTGATCCGGGATTCCGTCGCCGTCGCTCCGGTCGACTGACGTGCCGCAGTCGGTTGGCCGGCTGGAGCGTCTGAGCTTCGCTACCGGTGATGTCGGCTTTAACTTCGTCTGGCAGTCTATCGAACTCTACCTCTTCTACTTCTACGTCCGCGTGCTCGACCTCCATCCCGGCGTCGCCGCAACCATCTTTCTGGCCGGCGCGGTCGTCGACTGGGTAACCGATCCTATGATCGGTTTCGTCGCCGACCGGCTTTCGCCACGCCTTTCGCTCCGGTCATGGGTGGCGATCGGTGGTCCGCTGTCGGGAGTCGCCCTGGCGTTAGCCTTCTCGCAGCTCCGCGGAGACGGGGCAGGATTCATGGCGAGCGTGATCGGACTGCACGTGCTGTTGCGATTCCTCTACAGCGTCGGCAACATTCCTTATGCGGCGCTGACCGCGCGGATCTCGGACGATCCGGACGAGCATCTGCGCCTCACCGGGCTCCGGTTACAGGGTGCCGCGCTTGGCGGGCTCATCGCGACGGGGATCTATGCGCTCCTTCCGGCCCAGGATGGGGCGGGCAGCGACTTCCGGCTGGGCGCCTGGATCCTCGCGGCGGCATCGGTGCCGGCGTTTCTGACGACCGCTTTGGGCGTGCGCGAGCGTGTGGCGCTCAGAAGAGTGGAAAAAAGCAAGGTTGCTCGAACCGGTCTGATCTTCGTGCGGTCCCGGCCGCTCCGCCGGCTATTAGCCACGATTCTTGCCGCAGGCCTTGCGATCACCGTGCTCAACAAGTCGATCCTGTTCCTGTTCGATGCGGTCGGCGCGGCCAACTGGGGCTTCGTGGCGGCGCTGCTCCCTTCATTGTCGCTCCTGGTGACGGTGCCCATCTGGAGGCGGCTGGCCTCGCGCAGCGGGGCGCGCGCGGCTTT
>DASVUT010000058.1:0-8188 GCA_036386955.1 Sphingomonas sp.
GCCGCGCCTCGTCGGGACCACGCACGATGACGCGACCTTGATCGACGCCCCCGAAATCCCGCGTGGTGAACGCGGGGAGGTGGTGCTCGTCGTCGAGGACGAACCCGCGGTACGTGAATTGAGCGTCGATGCGTTGACCGAACTGGGCTACCGCGTCGTCGCGGCGGACGGCGCGGCGGCGGCGCTGCGGCTGCTCGATACCCATCCCGACATCGTGCTGATGTTCACCGACATCGTCATGCCCGACGTGAACGGGGCGCGACTGGCACAGGAAGCGCGGCGGCGGCGGCCCGGGCTCAAGGTGCTGTTCACCACCGGCTACACGCGCAACGCCGTGGTTCACAACGGCGTGCTCGATCCGGGCGTCGAACTTGTCGGCAAGCCGTTCACGATCGAGGAACTCGCCGCCAAGGTCCGTCAGGTGCTCGACACGCCGGGGGCTGGCCAAGAGCCGGGAAGCTGATGCCCATGCGTGACATCAACGACCTTCCGCCGGCCAGCCCCGCGCGCGTGCGGTCGCGCCGGCGGGTGCTTCGTCAGGTCGGAGCGCTGCCGTACAGAATCGACAACGCCGGTATCGCGGAAGTCATGTTGATCACCTCGCGCGATACCGGGCGCTGGGTCGTGCCCAAGGGCAATCCGATCCCCGGACTCGCGCCGCACGATGCCGCAGCGCAGGAAGCGTGGGAGGAAGCGGGGGTGCGCGGCTATCCCTGCGCGGCACCGCTTGGCCGATACGGCTATCTCAAGCGGCGTCGGCGCGGCGACAGTGACGCGGTTGTGACGCTCTATCCGCTCGCTTTCGTGGAACAAACCGCCGACTGGCCCGAAAAGGCACAGCGCGAAGTGCGGTGGTTCGGCTTGCCCGCGGCCGCGCAGGCTGTCACGGAACCGCAACTGAAGCACCTCATAGCCGGGTTTCGCGCGCCGCCGGTCCCTTGCGGGCCCGTCGAACGCGCGCTCCCGGCCATTCGGTCGGGGGCAAGGAGGCGAATACCGATGCTTGGCTGGTTCCAGTCGTTGATGCCGAAGCAAGGTCGCTTCTTCGAACAATTCGAACACCACGCCGCGGTTCTGGTCGCGGGTGCGGACGCGCTGGCGCGGCTGCTCCACGGCTCGGGCACCGACGCCGCGCTCATCGCCGAGATCGTCGCGCACGAACATGAGGCGGACGACATCACCCGCGACGTGCTGCAGGATGTACGCCGCGTGTTCGTGACGCCGTTCGATCGTTCCGCGATTATCGATCTGATCGGGTCAATGGACGATGCCATCGATCAGATGAACCAGACGGCGAACGCGATCGAACTTTACGGCGTAATCGAGATCGAGCCGCAGATGCGCGATCTGGCCGGGATCGTCGTTGAAGCCGCCCGGTTGACGGGGGAGGCCATTCCGCTGCTGCGATCGATCAACCGCAACGGGGACCGGTTGACCGAGCTGACCGGGCGCATGGTCGAGATCGAAGGCAAGGCGGACGTCATCTTCAGCGACGGGCTCCGCGCGCTGTTCGCCCGGCATCAGGACAAGCCGATGGCGTTCATCGCCGGGCGCGAAATCTACAATCACCTGGAACGGATCGTCGACCGGTTCGAAGATGTCGCCAACGAGATCCAGGGTCTCGTGATCGACCACGCGTGAGCCGGACATGATTTCGCTTCCCGTGCTGATCGCCCTGATCGGCATCGCGCTGCTGTTCGATTTCCTGAACGGCTTGCACGACTCGGCCAATTCGATCGCCACCGTCGTATCGACGCGCGTGCTCAAGCCGCATCATGCGGTGATCTGGGCGGCGTTCTTCAACTTTATCGCCTTCGCCGTGTTCGGCACTGCCGTCGCCGCGACGGTGGGAAAGGGGATCATCGATGCACAGATCATCGATCCCACCGTGATCTTTGGCGCGCTGATCGGTGCAATCGTATGGAACGTCGTCACCTGGCTGCTCGGCATTCCATCTTCGTCCAGCCACGCGCTGATCGGCGGGCTGCTGGGCGCGGGCATCGCCAAGGCGGGGTCGGTCGCAATCGTGTGGACCGGCGTCCTGAAGACGGTGGGTGCCATCTTTGCCTCGCCCGCGATCGGGATGGGGCTGGCGCTGCTGCTGGTGCTGTTCGTCGCTTGGACCAGCCTGCGCATGACCCCGCTCGCGGTCGATGGGCGCTTTCGCAAGCTTCAGCTCGTGTCGGCTGCGCTCTACTCGCTGGGGCATGGCGGGAATGACGCGCAAAAGACGATGGGGATCATCGCGGTCCTGCTCCTGACGCAGCAACCGCCCGGGACCGAATTCGTTGTGCCGTTCTGGGTCGTGATCTCGTGCCACGCCGCGATCGCGCTCGGCACGCTGACGGGCGGCTGGCGGATCGTCCACACCATGGGATCGAAGATCACGCGGCTGACTCCGCCGCAGGGCTTCTGCGCCGAAACCGGCGGTGCTATTACCCTCTACGCGGCCACCTATCTCGGCATCCCGGTTTCCTCCACCCACACCATCACCGGCGCGATCGTCGGCGTGGGCGCCGCGCGGCGGCTATCGGCGGTGCGATGGAACGTCGCATCCAGCATCGTCGTCGCCTGGTTCCTGACCCTGCCCGCGGCCGGCATCATCGCGGCCCTGACCTATTACGCGACGGTGGCGATCACGCGGGCGATGTGACGCCCTGTACCGCGCCCTGGTTTGAGAGTTTCCTGAACTCAGCTAGGAGTCAGCTAGGAGAACGAGGACGCCCGGCCTTTCCGGCACGGATGATTTCGACGATCGCGTCACCCGGCTCCAGCCGCGCCGCCGCCGGCTCCCAAAAAGCATGGCGGTGATGGTCGCGCAGAATGCGAACCCCCAAGCCGGTCGTGATCGCTGATAGGGGTTGCCCGATCTCGCTCGCGGCAACTGAACGTTCAACCAGCTCGACCTCACCATGCGCCGCCGCCAGATCAGCGAGGTACGCCGCCATATGCGGACCGTGCACCGATCCTGCCAGCAGCAGCCCGGCAAAGCTTGCCGGGTTGATGACCGTGGTCGCTCCGGCTTGCTTGGCCAGGGGTTCGTTGTCGGCCGAGCGGATGACGACGCTGATAGGGACGTCCGGCGCCAAGCCGCGCGCGGTCAGGACGATCAGGATCGATGTGTCGTCGCGCCCCGCCGACACGATGATCGCGCGGGCGCGGGCGATATGGACCGCCTCCAGCGTGGCATTGCGGGTTGCGTCGCCATCGGCGACCGTGCATCCGCGCGCTTCGGCAGCCTGCAGCTGCTCTTCGCGTTCCTCGACCACGACAATCCGTTCGACGGGCGTCCCGCGCCGGACGAGCTCGTCCACCGCTTCCGTTCCGCTGACGCCATAGCCGGCGACGACGACATGCCCGCTCAGCGTCCGTTGGATCTTGCTCATGCGCCATCTCCTCCACACCTGCCGGAACAGGAAGTCATAGGCCGTGCCCAGAAAGATCAGCCACACGAAAAGTCGGATCGGCGTCAGCAGGAACGTGTCGAACAGCCGCGCGCGGTCCGTCACCGGCACGATGTCGCCATAACCCACAGTCGTGACGGTGATCATGGTGAAATACAGCACGTCGATGAAGCTGATATGCCCGTCGATATTGTCGCGCAGGCCGTCGCGATCGAACCAGTGCGCCGCCAGCGCGACCCCGATCAGCGCCAGTGCCAGCGCCGTCCGGCACGCCAGCGTCACCGCCGCCGAGATCCGGCTCTTGCGGTGCAGCGTGACGCTGTCCTCCGGGTCCGGTGCGGCAGGGTGCATCAACTGGTCAGTCCGTTGAGCAGCAGCACCAGCACGAACGCCAGCAGCACGACCCCGCCAAAGATCAGCAGCGCCACGGTCCGCCACGCCGCGCTGCGCCGCCGCAGCCCATAGGTGCCGCGAAGCTGAGCGAACATGTGAGCGGGCGGTGCGAACACCGCCGGAAGGATGATCCATTCGTCCTTCAGCCCGGCCAAACCTGCCAAGGTCAGCGTTATGACCAGCAGCATGGTGAAGGTGAGCGAATAAGTGACGAAGATCGCGTGATCATACCATCCGAACCGCCGCCGCCACAAAAACAACAAGGCAACGAAGGGCGTCGACAGCGGGATGAGCGCCCAGCTGTACTTGTACGCGCTGGATTGCAGCTTGTAGAGCAACAGCTGCGGATTGTCGGACGCCTTGGCGATGCCCGCGTCGAGCTTGCGCCACCCCGTCTTCTGCTTGATCTCCAGTGGTTCGTTCGCACCCACGGCGAACGCGGTGCGCGCATTCTGCAAGGACAGCACTTGCGATCGTCGCGCCACCAGCTGCGCATCGGGCTTGGCGTTGCCACGCGCCGCTTCCGCCTGCGCCAGAGCTGCGCGTTCGCGGGCGATCTGCGCGTCCATCTGGCGCAGCGTCGCCGCCGCCGATGCGGGCCGATCCGCGATCGCGTCGAGGTCGGATTTCACCAGGCTGAAGCTCGCGAACATCAGGAACACGGTGAACAGGAACAACGCCAGCGGCGACACGAAGCGCGTCCGCTCGCCCGCGATGTAGCGCCGGGTCAGCTCGCCCGGGCGCGTGATCAGCAGCGGCAACGTGCGCCAGATCTTGCCTTCGAAATGGAAGACGCCGTGCGCCAGTTCATGGCCGATCGCGCCCAGGCTGCGGTGCACATGCCCGTTCTGCCCGCACGCATGGCAATGCGGACCGATCAGCCGCGTGCCGCAATTCAGGCAAAGCGTGCCCGCTGCCGCTGCGCTCATGTCCCCCGTCATGGCGGCGATCCTAGCGCCCTGGGCGCAGTGGCGCGAGGGGGTGCTTGGGTGTAGCGTGCGGCCATGGATGCGACCCGATTAATTGCCACGATGGGCGCAGAGGCGCGTACCGCCGCGCGAGCGCTCGCGGCGCTGCCGACCGCGCGCAAAGCGGCCGGTCTGCGCGCTGCGGCGGCGGCGATCCGGTCGGCGACCGGCTCGATCCTGTCGGCCAACGCGCTCGATATGGCCGCGGCGCGTAATTCGGGCCTGTCCGCGGCGATGCTCGACCGGTTGGCCCTCGATCAGCCACGGGTGGCGGCCATGGCTGATGGCGTGGATGCGGTGGCGGCGCTGCCCGATTTGGTGGGTGCCGTGATCGACACGACCACGCGCCCCAACGGACTGACGCTGACCCGCGCCCGCGTGCCGATCGGCGTCATCGGCATCGTGTACGAAAGCCGCCCCAACGTGACGGCCGATGCCGCCGCGCTATGCGTGATGGCGGGTAATGCCACGATCCTGCGCGGCGGATCGGAAGCGCGCGCCAGCAACATCGCGATCCATGCCGCAATGGTGGAAGGCTTCACCGATGCCGGGCTGCCCGACCATGCGGTGCAGCTGGTGCCGACCGCCGATCGTGCCGCCGTGGGCGCGATGCTGGCGGCGGAGGGCAACATCGACCTTCTGATCCCACGCGGCGGCAAGGGGCTGGTTGCGCGGGTCCAGGCCGAAGCCCGCGTGCCGGTGCTGGCGCATCTCGACGGGATCAACCACGTCTATGTCGATGCGTCGGCCGATTTCGCGATGGCGCGTGCTGTGGTGCTGGATGCCAAGATGCGGCGGACGGGTGTTTGCGGCGCGATGGAGACGCTGCTGATCGATCGCGATTTCAGCCGCGCTGGCGATCTGGTCGAGGCGTTAGCGGGTGCCGGATGCGTGATCCGCTGCGATCCGCACGACGCACGGTTGGCCCCGTGGAGCGACGCGTCGCCGGGGGTGAACTTCGACACCGAGTATCTCGATGCGGTCGCCTCCGTTGCCGTCGTCGACGGGTTGGACGGCGCGGTCGCGCATATCGCCCGGCACGGATCGCACCACACCGATGCTATCGTCGCCGCCGATGCGGGCATCGCGGAGCGATTCCTGGCCCAAGTCGATTCGGCGATCGTGCTGTGGAACGCGTCGACCCAGTTCGCTGATGGCGGCGAGTTCGGCTTAGGGGCCGAGATCGGCATCGCCACGGGTCGCCTCCACGCGCGCGGACCCGTCGCGCTGGAAGGGCTGACCACGTATAAATGGGTCGGGCGCGGAGCAGGGCAGGTGCGCGGTTGAATGCGCGGCGAGCGCCAACCTTGCACCGGCCTCCTGCACGTGACGATCACCGTGGATGGGCCGCTGCGCGCAGCGGCTGCATGGCACGGCTTGTCGCTCGACGCCTATGTCCGATCGGTCGTGGCCGCTGCGGCGAAGGAGGACGAAGCAATGTGCCGGTTCGCGCGCGAAAGCCTGGACGCCGATCCGGACGCCCTTTCCAGCCAGGATGGGCTGGACAGGTGGTTCAAAGCTCATCGCGAGCCGTCGCCTGATGAACAATGATCCTGACGGCTGGTACGCCGCCGCATGATGCGCACGGGCCTTCTCGGCGGCAGCTTCAACCCGGCGCATCGGGGGCATCGGCGGATCACGTTATCCGCAGTCGATGCGCTGGCATTGGACGAAGCGTGGTGGATGGTGTCGCCGGGCAATCCGCTAAAGCCGAAGGCCGGCATGGCGTCTTTGGCCGCGCGGCTGGCATCGGCGCGCGCGATGAGCCGCCGGGCACCGATCCGCGCGACGGCGATCGAGACGCGACTGGGCACGCGCTACACGCTCGATACCATCCGCAAGCTCAAGGCGCGCTATCCACGGCGGCGGTTCATCTGGTTGATGGGGGCCGATAATCTGGCCGATTTTCACCGCTGGCGGAATTGGCGACAGATCGCGCGCGAAGTGCCGATTGCGGTGATCGCCCGGCCTTCCTATAATGAAAGCGCTGTCGCGGGCCGCGCGATGGGCTGGTTCAGGCGGTATCGACGTCGTCCGGACCAGGCGAAGAAATGGACGACGTGGAGTTTGCCGGCCCTCGTGCTGTTGCGCTTGCCACCCGACCCGACCTCCGCGACGGCCGTTCGCGCGCGCGACCCGGATTGGTGGCGCCGCTTCCTTCCCTGATGCATCGGAGACACCTTGCCCGTCCCACATACCGCCCCCCGTCCTTCGGACCCCGCCGAGATCGAGGCCCTGCACCGGTTGGTGCTGGAGTCGCTTGACGATGATCAAGCGGTCGAAACCATCTCGATCCCGCTCGCGGGCAAGTCGTCGATCGCCGATCACATGGTGATCGCCAGCGGTCGTTCGACACGGCAGGTAGCATCGATGGCGGCCAAGCTGTCCGAGAAGATCAAGGCGCAGGTCGGCCGTAGCCCCAGGATCGAGGGCCTGCCCACGGCCGATTGGGTGTTGATCGACGCGGGCGACGTGATCGTCCACCTGTTCCGGCCCGAGGTCCGCTCCTTTTACAATCTCGAGCGGATGTGGGCGTTCGGCGATGCGCCTGCACCGCCGATGGCACCCGGTGTCGCGGAACTGCCCGGCATGGGTCAACCCGGCACGCCGCGCGCGGGCATGGGGCGGGCCTGATCCTGCTCCACATCGTCGCGCGGGGAAAGATCGGGCGGTCGCCGGAAGGCGAACTGGTCGATCGATATCTCAAGCGGATCATGTGGCCGACGCGCGTAACGGAGCTGCCCGACGTCGGCGGGCGCGTGCCCGAGGCGAGCGGGGCCGTGCGGCGGGTGGTACTCGACGAAAAGGGTGAGGCGCTGCCGTCGCTGGCCTTGGCCGAGCGGCTGGGGCGGTGGCGGGACGATGGCGTGCGGGAAGCGCGGTTCCTGCTGGGTGCCGCAGACGGGTTCGACGATGCCGCGCGCGCGGATGCCGACCTGTTGCTGTCGTTCGGACGCGCGACCTGGCCGCATCTGCTGGCGCGCGCGATGCTGGCCGAACAGCTGTTCCGCGCGACCGCGATCCTCGCCAACCATCCTTACCACCGCGAGGGCTAATGCGCGCGCTCGCATTGATCGCGTTCGTGCTGATGGGAGCGGCGCCGACGCCCGACCGGCTCGCCACTGCCAAGCGCGCGGCGGTGGCGGCGCAGGCGCGGGCCGATCAACTTGCAAGAGAAGCTCAGGCCGAGCGCGACGAGGCTGACCGGGCGGCGGCCGACGAGCGGGCGGCCGCCGTGCGGGTCGCCGCAGCGGCAGCCGCCCTGGACGCCGCGCGCGGCCAGGTGGCGTTGATCGATACGCGGCTTGTTCGGCAGCGGGCGGTGCTGGGGCAGCAGCAGGAACCCGCCGCCCGGCTGCTCGGTGCCGTTCAGGCGCTGGCCCGGCGGCCAGCGATTGCGACGGTCGCGCAGCCGGGATCGGT
>DASVUT010000059.1:0-3028 GCA_036386955.1 Sphingomonas sp.
GGGGCGTTGCCCCAATGGTGGATGTCCGCCCCCCGCGCCTTGATCGATACCGGCACGCCGAACCGCCGCCCGAGCGCGACGGCGGCGGGGCCATCGGGGAAGAAGAACGACGCGTCGATGACGTCGAAGGCGAACTCGCGCCGTATTCGGCTCAGCACCGACACCAGTGTCGCGGCGAGTGCGCGCGCGTGGAACCGGCCCCCGGTGCCCGGCAGGATCGGGAAGCGCGGACGATCGACCGGCACCCCGGCCCAGATGTCGTAGCGCGGTAGCCCCTGGCGTGCGGCATAATGGCGCAGCCGCGACGCGGGCCAGGGCGGCAGGCCAACGGGTGCCACCACCCGCACCGCGGTATCCGGCAGCACCGCCAGCGCCTCGACCTGGCGTGCGACGAAGACGCCAAAGGCGGGGCTGGCGGCGTCGGGGAACAGGGTCGACAAGGTGAGGACGCGGAGCATCCGACAGCGCGTAGCAGGGCGGGGTTAAGGGCGTGCGACCGTTGCGGGGTGAACGCGCACGATCCGTCACCCCGGCCTTGAGCGGGGGTGACGCTTTCCGCAGCGGCTGGACAGAAGCGGGACCCCGGGTCAAGCCCGGGGTGACAGGCGGGGGTGGGCGTCTTCAGATCCGCCGCGTGCCAGGATACGCGAACAGCAGGTCCGCATCGGCGGTCGCGACGATCGTCTCGACGCCTTCCACCGTCGCACACGCTCCCGCGCCGACCTCGACCCCCGCGACATGCGCGGAGCCGGTGATCGGGACCAGCCAGCCCTTCACCCCGCCTGGCATTGCCACCGCATGCTCGCCGCCACCCCAGCGTTCGAGCACGAATTTGGGCCCTTCGACCATGATCCGGCGGCCGTTTGCGATTTCCACGGGCGGGGCGACGGGCTCATAGGGCTCGAGGTGCGCGACATCGACCCCGTCGGCCAGATGCAGTTCGCGGTCGCTGCCGTAATCGTACAGGCGATAGGTCGTCTCCGAGTTCTGCTGCACCTCGATCACGGTCAATCCGCCGCCGATCGCGTGGATCGTGCCCGACGGCGTGTACAGGAAGTCGCCAGGCTTGACTGATACCCAGTTCAGGTCGCGCTCGATCGAGCCGTCTTGCGCATGGTCGCGCAACGCGTCCCTGGTCATCGCCGCCTTGGGGCCGACCGCGATCGTCGAGTCCGGTTCCGCCGCCAGAACCGTCCAGCATTCGTCCTTGCCGCGCGGGAGCCCGCGGGCGTGCGCCTGATCGTCATCCGGATGGACCTGCACCGAAAGCTTCTGGGAGGTGAACAGATATTTGATCAACAGGTCAGGTGTCGTGTCGCCGGGTGCCTGGAACCACACTTCGCCCACGGGCGCGCCATCGGCGGGCGCATCGGCGAAACCGGGAAAGAGCGTGTGACGGCCCCAGGGCTTTTCGACGCGGTGGGTCTGGAGCAGCGTAGCGGGCATGGACGGTTCCTGTGTAGCGTGCGGCGCGGGCACCAACGCGGGTGTCGGATGCGACAATCCCATCGCGGCGGGGATTGTTCGCGAGCCCCCCGATACGCTATGGCGGCGGCGATGCGTATCCCCCAGTTCCGCAAGGGCCCCGCCCTTTCCCGTCCTCTCTCGATCGCGCTGGTCGCAGCACTTGCCCTGCCGGTCATCGGCTGCGCGGGCACGAAGACCAAGGCCGACCTGCCCTATGTCGCGCGCGACGTCGGCACCCTATACAGCGTGGCCAAGCGGCGGCTGGACCAGGCGCGTTACAAGGAAGCGGCGCAGCTGTTCGACGAGGTCGAGCGTCAGCATCCGTATTCGGTGTGGGCGCGCCGCGCGCAGCTGATGAGTGCGTTCAGCTATTATCTGAACAAGGATTACACGCAGTCGATCCAGTCGGCGCAGCGTTTCCTGTCGGTGCACCCCGGCAACCGCGATGCGCCCTATGCCTATTATCTGATCTCGCTCGGCTATTACGAGCAGATCAGCGACGTGACGCGCGACCAGAAGATCACGCGCCAGGCGCTCGATGCGCTGGGCGAGCTGACGCGGCGTTATCCCAACACCCGCTACGCCGCCGATGCGCGGCTGAAGATCGACCTCGTCAACGATCATCTCGCGGGCAAGGAGATGGAGATCGGGCGCTTCTATCAGACGCGTGGGCAATGGCTGGCGTCGTCGATGCGGTTCCGTAGCGTCATCGATCAATATCAGACGACGACGCACACGCCCGAAGCGCTGATGCGGCTGACCGAGAGCTATCTGGCGCTGGGCGTCCGGCCGGAGGCTGAAAAGGCCGCGGCGGTGCTGGGTGCGAACTACCCGGGCAGCGAATATTACGAGCGCGCCTATGCACTGATGCGCGAAAATCCGGTGCAGCAAGTCGCGGCGATCCCGCCGGGGCAGCAGGTGGTGCCGGTCGGCACGCCCGGCGCGCAGGCGAAATCATTGCCGGGCGTATCCGATTCGACGACCGCGCCAACGACAGACACGACGACGACGTCTCCTCCCGCCGGCACGCCCGGCTCGGGGCAGCCGGGCGGCGCGGGCACAGCGGGCACGACCGGGGTGACTCCGGGGGGTTGATGCCGTCCCGCCCCTCCGTCGGAAGGATCAGGTGTCGGGAACAATTAGGGATCAACTTCGCGTGCGGATCGTCTAAGGCGCGGACACGATGCTGACTGCGCTATCCATACGCGACGTGGTGCTGATCGAGGCGCTGGATCTGCAGTTCGGGTCCGGGCTGGGGGTGCTGACGGGGGAAACGGGCGCGGGCAAGTCGATCCTGCTCGATTCGCTGGGGCTGGCACTCGGCGCGCGCGGCGACAGCGGCCTGGTGCGCCACGGCGCGGCGCAAGCGGTGGTGACCGCGACGTTCGACGCCCCTGCCCCCGACAGCGCGCTGGGCGCTCTGCTGGACGAGAATGGCATCGCGGTCGAGCCTGGCGAGCCGCTGATCGTCCGGCGCATCGTCAAGGCCGATGGGGGCAGCCGCGGGTTCGTCGCCGATCAGCCCGCCTCGGCCGCGCTGATGCGGCAGATCGCACCCTGG
>DASVUT010000060.1:0-6766 GCA_036386955.1 Sphingomonas sp.
GATCGGCGTTAACTGGCGTGAGTTCTCCGCAAGCTTCGAGAAATCGACCTGACAGCCGAATCCAACGCTGATCGATCGCGGCGCGCCGGTACCGACTGCCGGAGCCTGGTGCTCGCCCATGCCCAGGAACGCCTGCTTGGCCGCCGACGGCTTGAGCGCACGCGCGACCAGGAACGATCGCGGCGAGATCGCGGTCGACAGGGTCGTCCGCCGCGCCAGGAAGTTTACCGCGGAAAAGTCGAACGGCCGCGCTTTCGCAATCGCCTTACGCGCCGTCACCGACGCCGCATCGGTCACCAACACGCCGATTGGAAGCTTGTCGAGCGGTCCGGCAGGATCGATCACCAACGCCGACGACGTCAGCACCGCCTCTGTCGCGGGACCGGTCAACAGCCGGAAAAGATCATAGGACCGCGCGACGTCGAACGGCACCAGCAACTGCTGATCGAGCCGCCCATCGATCGACGCGCGAACCCGCGCCGCAAGGTCGTTCAACGTCGCGTTGGGCGCATCCACCTGGTAGATCCAGCTGCGATCCGCGGTGACCACGATGCCATAGGTTCGCCGGCTGAGCTCGGCGATCTTCATGAACGCCTCCCCCGGCCGCAGCGCCGAGCGCAGCTCCGCGATGGTCGCGGGCTTGTCGTCGATGGTACGGAATTTGGCGCTCGATTCGAGTTCGCTGTCGATCTGCAGCAAGCGTGCCTCCGCCGCTGCGCGCTGACGCTCCAGATCGGGGACGCTCGTCGTCCCGCCGCTGCCGCCTGCGGCGATCTCGTAACGGAGCCGCGTGATCGTGCGTTCCAGTTCCGCCCGGTCGCGGACCTTCACGCCGACCGCTGGATCCGAGCTGACGACGCTTTGCAGCTGGCTGAGCTGGCGTGCCACGGCCGGCTCGCCGACGACCTGCATCGCGCGGAAGAACCGTTCGTCGGTGTCGGCGCGCGGCGTGCCGTTGGCCTCGCCCACGAGCAGGTCGAGATAGCGTTCGATCCCGGCCGGCAGGAACCCGCCACCCGCCTGATTGGCGGCGATCATCGCGTCGACCGCCGAGTCATACTCGTTGCGGACCAATACCGGGTCGGCGGCCTGTTCGGCGATGATGCCGGCACGCTCCAGCTGCGTTTCCGCGATCGATGGCTCATTCCCCGTGCCCGCGGTGGCGACCGCACTGCGCCGCAACTGCGCAAGCGCGCGGTCGAAGCTGGCGATGGCGGCAGGATAATCCTTGATCCGCGCTTCGAGCCGGCCACGCTGGCGGTCGATATGCGCACCCAACCAGAGGATCAGGGTCGGATCGATCCGTTCGTTCAGCAAGGGCTGGTACGCCGCGGTGGCGCGTCCGATCGCTTCGGAGGATTGGCGCACATCGCCCAACGCGAACAGCGCGACGCTGCGCGCCCAATTCGCCTGCGCATCGAGCACGAGCTGCGCGAGAGCCGCGGTCTCGGGGACGGCGATGGAGCTGCTGACGTCGCCGCGCCGCTGCGCCTGGTTGAGCACACGGATGATCGCGGGGTCTTGCAGCGGCTGGCTTGCCGCCGTTGGGCGGCTGACGAGCCGGTCCAGCGCGGCCAACGCTTCGCGGAACTTGCGCTGGTTGAGCAGATCGAGCGCACGATAAGCGTCGCGCTTGCGCTGGAGGAACAGCGACCGTTCGCCGTCGACGCCGGCGATAAAGCGGTCGGCTTCGGCGAAGTGCTGCGTCGCCGAGTCCTGGAACTTGATGTTGGAGTCGGCGAGCCCGGCTTCGAGCAGCAATTCGGC
Organism: Sphingomonas sp.; assembly: GCA_036386955.1. Classification (GTDB taxonomy): domain Bacteria; phylum Pseudomonadota; class Alphaproteobacteria; order Sphingomonadales; family Sphingomonadaceae; genus Sphingomonas. The sequence goes on from DASVUT010000060.1 coordinate 1,768, forward strand.
GCGGGTTGATGGCGCAGCGCTGGCGGGAAGACGGCTGAGCGCGTCGTTCAGCACGCGTGACGCTTCGACGTGTAACCCCTTGTGATTGAGATTGATTCCATCGGCCAATGGGGCTGCCGCGTCGAATGCCGCCGCGCTCGTGCCCGCAGGCGCTGCCGTAGCCGTTCCGGCGGACACGCCCAATGCGGCCAAATCGATCGCGCTGGTGGTCGCGCGGTCTGCATCGGCCGAGGCAGGTGCGCGTTCGGAGATGATCCTGGCCGCCTCTTCGGCCGGGCCCAACAAGGATGGAGCAGCCGATACCAGGACAATATTGCCGCCACTCTTGAACCGGTAGGCGACCGTATCAGCGGCCAGCTGGGCGTCGGTGCAACGACGCGCCTGGACTTCGCCGATCGCTGGCAGCGTCGCGGGCCGCGCCTCGCCACAGCTGAGCGCCTCCTCAAGCTTGGCCGCCGCAGCCTCGCTCTGCACGACGCGGATCGACCCGAGCGGGCGGCTTGCGGCCACGTTGCGGCACGTCATCGTCCAGCTTTGATCGAACTGATCGGCCAGCGCCGGATCGCGCCAATTGCGCGATGCCGTGCAGGTTTCACCCGCCGCGTTGCGCCCCAGGGACAGCGAATCTGGGCGGTTCGCCATCACCTGCGGCGTGGCGCAGGCCGTCAGCCCGATCGCGGAGGCGGAGACGAGCGCCACAGCCCGCCACTTGCGCGTCATCGTCACTTGCGTTCCCCCTGGGATGCGGCGCATTCGGGCGACTCGGTGCCCGGGGCGCATTCGGTTGAGCTGATCGGTACGTCCAGCAAGGTGATGCCCGAGAACAGCGCTTCATTGTTCGTGCCCACAACGGGATCGAACGGCAGCGCCAGATCGTCTGCCGTACGGAACACGTCGATTCGGCTGGAATCGAAGATGTTGAGTACAGGCTGCGACACGACCGATGTCAGGCAGCCCGCACCCGATCCGACGATGCACCCGTTGACGCGCGTCGATGCGATGTTGGCTCCGTTCACCCCGATGATCGTCGACCCGAGTACCGCTGTCGCCGTGCCGCCGATGCCATTGATCGACCCGAAGATCGCGAAGCTGTTGGCGGATGCCGCACCCGATCCTTCGATCACCAAGGCGCTGTTCACCGGGGCGGTCAGCGACCCCAGGCTCACGCCCGCGTTGATCCCCGGCGCGCCGGTATTCTGGAATAGCGCGTAATCGGAATAACGGACGGTCAGGGTCCGCGCCGACAGATACGTCACCCCGGTGGGGGCATAAGGCACGCCGCCGAAGGTCGAGTTGTACAGCGACGAGTTCGCGTTGCCGACGAACAGGCTGGACACGTCGTTCACGGGCAGGCCCGTGGGTTGGTCGAAGTCGACCGTGTCGAGGAAGCCCGCGCTCTGACCCGCGCCGATCCGGGTACCGCGCAGCTCCAGGGCGGCATTGTCCATCAACAGCCGACCGCCGCCGGTCGGCGTCGTCACGAGCTGAATGACGCTGGCCTTTGCCGCCGCATCCCCCGCCGTGCCACCCAACCGGAACGTGCGTGAGGAGCCGGTACCGCTGACCGCACCCAGGACGTCGATCCGTCCGGTCGCGAGCACGTTGACCGTCGTACCCCCGGCCGCGTTCGCGAAAGCGAGCGTTCCGAGTTCCACCGCGCCGGTCCCGCCGTCGAAGGTGAGCGCCCCCGCATTGACGAAGTTCACCTCGTCCTGCGACAGAGCGAACCCGCCCGCGGACGTGGCGTTGCCCAGTTTGAAAATGTTGGACGCGGGCGTGCGGTTGACGAACGTCACTCGGGCGGCGGACTGCGTGCCCGTGATCGCCGCATCCAACGCGCGCACCGTGATCCCCGCCCCCGTTCCGGCCGCGACCGCACCGAGCGCGGCGCTGGTCTGCGCGTCGAAAACGGCGTCGCCGCCCGCCTGGCCCGAGGCGAGCGACAGCGCGCCGCCGCTGGTCATCGTCAGCGTCGACCCGGCCACCGTACGCCCGGCATTGATGCCGTTGGCGGTAATCGCCACCGCCGCGCCGGACGTGGTCGCGCCGAGGGTCGCCGCACCGGTCGCGTTCAGCGTCGCCGCGCCGGTCGCGTTCAGCGTCGTGGTGGTGAGCGTCGTCCCGGCGGTCAGCGCGGCGGCGCCTCCTGCCATCAGTGTCGTCGCGCTCAGCGCCCCGGTCGAACGGAGCGTCGCCGCGCCACCGGCCGTGCCGGTACCGACCGTCAACCCACCCGCAGTCGCATCGAGCGTCATGGTCGTGCCCGACCGTAGCGCGGTCGCCGCGATGCTCGGGCCCGACACCGCCAGCGACCCCGTGGTGCTAGTCACCGATCCCAGGTTCACCGCACCGGTGGCGGTGGCCGTGACGTTCCCGGCCGCGGTCAGCGACGTGGTCACGGACAATGGACCCGCCGCGTTCAATGCGGCAGTCGTGCCGGCATTCCCCGTTCCCAGCGTCACCGCGCCACCGGTCGAGGTCAGCGACAGCGCCTGGTTGGCGGTCGCATCGGTCACCGCGACACTCGCGCCGCGTGCCGTGACGCCCGACCCGGTGCTGACCACCGTCGCGATGGTCGTCGCACCGGTCGAGTTCGTGGACACCGCACCGCCGCCACGCAAGGTTCCGGTGACGCCAAGCGTACCCGCAGAGGTGAGCGTCGCGGTCGTGCCCGCCGTGCCGTCGCCCAGCGCCAGCCCACCGCTAGTCGAGGTCAGCGCGAGGGCGCCGCCTGCGTTCGCCGTCGTGACCGCGAGGCCCGATCCGGTCGCGGTGACCGGCCCGCCCGTGCTGATGACGGTCGCGATCGTCGATGCACCAGTGGACGTGGTCGTCACGGCCCCGCCGGCGCGAAGCGTGCCGGTCACGGCCAAGGTGGCTGCGCTGGTCAATGCGGCGGTCGTTCCCGCCGTGCCGTCGCCAAGCGTCACCGCGCCACCGGTCGAGGTCAGCGACAGCGCCTGATTGGCCGCGGCATCGGTCACCGCGACACTCGCCCCGCGCGCGGTGATCCCTGCGCCAGTGCTGACGACCGTTGCCATCGTCGTCGCGCCGGCGGAGTTGGTCTCGATTGTTCCGCCTGCGCGCAGCGTCCCGGTCACCCCCAGCGAGCCTGCCGATGTGAGCGTCGCGGTCGTGGCCGCCGTGCCGTTGGCCAGCGTCAGCCCAGCACTGGTCGAGGTCAGTGCCAGGGTCGAGCCCGAACTGCTGTTGGTGATGTCGACCGTTGACCCGATGCCGGTCACGCTGCTGCCGTTGAGTGTGCCGATCCCGATCGCTCCGCCCGCGGTGACGCTCGCCGCCCCGGTCGCAAGGACCGACGTCGCCGTTGTTGCCCCTAGCGAGCGAAGCGTCGTCGCAGCCCCGGACCGCGCGGTGTCGAGCGTGATGGACCCGGCTGTCGATCGCAGGTCGAGGAAGCCCAAGGCATCGGTATCGGTCAGCCTGATCGCGCCGGCCGCCGTCATCCCCACATCGGTCCCACGGACGCGCGCATAGTCGATCGTCGACCCTGCGCGCGCGACGATGGTGCCCGTCGAGATCAGGTCGGTGCCGCTGGCGCTCGTGCCCGCGGTCAGGTCGATTCCGCCCGCCGCGAGCCGCGTCGCCGCGATGCGGCCGCTCGCGTTGAGCGTCGCCGCGCCGCCTGAGGTTCCGTCGGCCAGCACGATGTCACCCGCCGTCGCGGTCAGACCCAGTGACCCGGTGCCAGCCGCGATCGTGGTCGCATCGATCGACGCCGCGGTGACCGCAACGACATCCGCCGCCGCGACCGGACCGACCAGCGCCGCGCCACCGGCCGTGATCCGCACATCGCCGCCCGCACCCGTCGCCGCCAGATCGGCGCGTCCGGAGCCGGTTCCGCCGACACGGCCGCCGGCGTTCACCAGCAGATCGCCGGACGACACCCGTACCCGCGCCAACGACGCGTTGCTTGCCGCTCCGATGGTGGCGGTGCCGCCGCTATCCAGGCTGGCCAGCGTCAGATCGACCGCCGAGGCGAGGTTCGTCGTCCCGCCAACGGTCGCTGTTCCGAGGTTCAGGTTCCCCGACGTCGACGTCATGCCGAGCGCGCCGCCGATGGAGCCGGTGGTCAGCGATGCGGTCGCACCCCGGATCGACAACGACCCGACATTGGCCGTGTCGACAGCGGCGGCACCCCGCGCGTCGATCGATGCCGCGCCCGGAGCCGTCAGCGACGTGACCGAAATGTCGGTGCCGCCGCCATTGGTCAGCAAGGTGACCCCCTGACCCGCATCGCGCACCGTGACGCTGTTCAGCGTGATCGCGCCGCCCGTGCTCGTGATCGCGAGCGTCCTTTGAACGTCAGTGGTGGCGATCGTCACGTCGCCCGCGGTGGTCAAGGTGCCGATCGCCCCGCGCGCAGCGGTCGTGCCACCCAGAGTGCGCGCAGTGACGCTGCCCAGCGTCACAGGCGTCGCCGCGGTGCGGACCAGAACGCCCACATCGCTGCGCTGACCAGCGGTGCCGCCGATCAGCGTCGTGCCCCCGAACGCGATCGCGCCGCCGCTGGTGTCGAGCACCAGCGCCTCCGCACCCACGCCGTCGGTGTTGGCGGCAAGCGTCAGCCCGGCATTGCCGGTCAACGCGCCGGCCGTGGCTGTGATGTCGACCAGACCCTTCGCGCTCTGCGTCACGGTGCCGGTGCCCAGCGTCACGCTGCTGCCGCGAATGCGGTAACTGCCATCGGCCGTTACCGTGCCGCTGATCGTCGCCGCGCCGTCCGCCGCCACCGCGAAGTCGCCGCCCGCGCCCGATGCTCCACCGACGATGGTGGTCGCGCCGCCCGAAGCGACGCCGACCGCGATGTCCGCGATCAAGGTCGCGCCGCGCACGGCGCCGTCGGCGACGATGCCGATCGCGCCGCCGCTGTCGATGTCGGTGAAGTCCGCATCGCCCCCGGCGTCGATCAAGGCCGTGCCGCTGCTGGTCAGCCTGCCCAAATTGGTCGATCCGGTCGTCGTCGAGGTGAAATCGC
>DASVUT010000061.1:0-3251 GCA_036386955.1 Sphingomonas sp.
AGAACTCGCCCGGGCTGCGGTCGGCGCGCGCATCTTCGTCGCGGAAGCAAGGCGCGATCTGGAAATAGCGATCGAAGCCGGCGACCATCAGCAACTGCTTGAACATCTGCGGTGCCTGCGGCAGCGCGTAGAACTTGCCCGGATGGACACGGCTGGGCACCAGATAGTCGCGCGCGCCTTCGGGGCTCGACGCGGTCAGGATCGGCGTCTGGAACTCGGTGAAACCCTGCCCGATCATGCGGTTGCGAATGCTGGCGATGACCTGCGACCGCAGCATGATGTTGGCGTGCAGCCGCTCGCGCCGTAGGTCGAGGAAACGGTAACGCAGCCGGATATCCTCCGGATATTCGGCGTCCCCGGCGACCGGCATCGGCAGCTCCTGCGCCGACGACTGAACCTCGACCGCTTCGGCGACGACCTCGATCTCGCCGGTGACCAGATTGGGATTGGTCGCCTCCGGTCCGCGCGACACGACCGGCCCCGTCACCGTGACGACCGACTCCGTACGCAGGCCGTCGAGCATCGCCAGCGCGTCCGAACCGGCCTTGGCGACGATTTGGGTGATCCCGTAATGATCGCGCAGATCGATGAACAGCACACCGCCATGATCGCGCTTGCGGTGGATCCAACCCGACAGCCGGACAGCCTCACCGACATTGGCGGCGGTCAGGGCGGCACAGGTGTGGGAGCGATAGGCGTGCATGGCCGTCTTTCTCTTCGTCACCCCGGCCTTGAGCCGGGGTCCCGCTGCTCCAGTCGAGAAGAAGCGGGACCCCGGGTCAGGCCCGGGGTGACGGGTAATGGGATGGGCTGCGCACTCCCCTCTCCCGCCCCTCTTTGTCAACCCGCCCCCGCGCGCTATGGGCTGTCGATGCACATCCACCCCCTGATCACCGATAGCGCGACGCTGGCCAATCTGTGCCACCGCCTGTCGACCGCCGACTTCATCACGGTCGATACCGAATTCATGCGCGAAAGCACCTATTACCCCGAACTCTGCCTGATCCAGATCGCCGACAGCGAGGAAGCCGCCGCGATCGACCCGATGGCACCGGGGCTCGATCTGAAGCCTTTGCTGGACCTGCTGGTGAACAACGAGGACGTGCTCAAGGTCTTTCATGCCGGCGGGCAGGACGTCGAGATCGTCTATAACCTGACCGGCAAGACGCCTCACCCGATCTTCGACACGCAGGTCGCCGCGATGGCGCTCGGCCAGGGCGAACAGATCGGCTATTCCAATCTGGTCGACAGCTGGCTGGGCATTCAGGTCGACAAGGGCGCGCGCTTCACCGATTGGGCCAGGCGGCCGCTCGACGCGCGCCAGATCGAATATGCGATCGGCGACGTGACCCATCTGGCGGTCATCTTCCCCAAGATGCTCGACCGGCTGCGCAGCACCGGGCGCGGCGGCTGGCTCGACCAGGAAATGGAGCGGCTGGCGAACCCGGCCAATTACGCCAACGACCCCGACGAGGCGTGGAAGCGCGTCCGCGTGCCCACGCGCAAGGCCGATGTGCTCGGCCGGCTGAAGGCGCTCGCCCGCTGGCGCGAGATCGAGGCGCGGTCGAAGGATCTGCCGCGCGGCCGGATCATCAAGGACGAAACGCTTGCCGACCTCGCCGGGCACGCGCCGCGCAAGCAGGCCGATCTCGCCAAGGTTCGCGGGCTGTCGGCGACCTGGGGTACCAACGATATCGGTGCGCGGCTGATGGCCGTGATCGAGGCCGCCGAGCCGCTGCCCGCCGATGAGCTGCCCCCGCGTGACGACCGCAAGCCGGGGCTCGGCAAGGAAGGCGCGCTGGTGGCCGATCTGCTCAAGCTGCTGCTCAAGATCCGCTCGCGCGACATCGATGTCGCATCGAAACTGCTCGCCCGTTCGGACGAGTTGGAGGCGCTGGCCGCCGGCACCCGCACCGGGCTGCCGATGCTGGAGGGTTGGCGCTATGACCAGTTCGGGCGCGACGCGGTCGATCTGGTCGAGGGCCGGCTGGGCTTTACCGTGCGCGGCGGCAAGCTCAGGATGACGCGAACCGAGGAGAGCGTGTGATGTGGCGTTTGCTTCCGCTGGTGGCGCTGGCCGCCTGCACCCAGACCTTCCGACCGGACATCCCGCCCGCCGGCCCCTGCGCCGTGAGCGAGGAGGTGCGGATGCGCTTCGTCGGGCAGCGTTATGTGTCGGCGATGCGCGACGAGCTGGGTACCGACACCCGCTCCGCCGTGGTCCGCGTCCTTCGCCCCGATGACGTCGCGACCATGGACGTGCAGGCGAACCGGCTGAACGTGATGGTGGGCGAAGACGGCCGCATTGACGGCCTGCGCTGCGGGTAGGGCGTAGGCCGGCGAGAGCCGCCAAAGGTCACACTCGGGTCACACTGTCAGCGAGTCCCTCGCCCTCCTAGCCGGGAGCGGATCACGGCCACGGAGCCAGGTTACATGGTCGCGACGACGCACGCGTCGACCATTGGGTGAGCCGCTGCGATGGACTGGACAGGGTGAAAGAGCGGGCGGCGGGAAGATTGAGCCGGTGCCACGCTGTTGCACATGGGCAAGTTTGTAGGACAGCGGTTTGTGTGAGCTTGTCTATGTCTCGAACGATCCTTCGGAATCCTTCCCGGCACTGGTGGCGCGCAGCGAGGAAAGGGGGCTCGCCGCGCGTGCAGCATTTGTGGTCGCGGGCCCCCTCCACCATTTGCTGAAGAAGCAGATGGTCCCCCTCCCCGTGCCGGGGAGGATATCGAAGGCTATTGGCACGGCGCGATCTGGGCAAGCACGGCCCGCTTGCCGAGTGCGTTCGCCAGTGCGGTGTGGCGCTTGACGACGGCCTCGCCGTAGAGCGCGCGGTCAGCGCCTTGCAGCCACAAGGCGACGGCGTCGCCGTCGATCGCGATGGCGGAGCGGGCGAGGGGTTCGGCGAGGCCGCCCGACAGGCGCTGCCCCAGCCGCATCGCCAGCCCCCAGGACGTCGCCAGCCGCAGTTCGGCCTCGCTCGCCAGCCGGCCCAGCGGTTCGGGGCATGATGTCCCCCCGCCCAGACTCGTGAACAGCGCCTGCGCCAGCATCGCGCGCTCGCGGGCCTCGATCGCCACCCAATTGCCGTGCAAGGCTATTTCCATCCCGCGCTCGGCCCGGAACTCGGGATTGGCGCGCCAGCCCACATCGGCGAGAAGGCACGCGGCGTGGCGGATGCGGGCGAGGCCGGGTTCGTCGTGCGCGAACAGCGGCGTCACCCATTGGTCGAGCAGGTCGCCATG
>DASVUT010000062.1:0-3839 GCA_036386955.1 Sphingomonas sp.
CACCGGCCGCTCGATCGCCCATGGCTCGTCGAGCGCCCAGTCGGCGAGCGCGCGTTCGGGTTCGGGCGCGCCCGGCCAGGGCGGGGCGGTCTCGATCCGCTGGCGATCGATCAGGAGTGCCCGAAGCGGCCGGCGCGCCGGGAAAAAGACAAGCTCGCCCGCGAACCGCTCGCCCGGCTCCCACGTGCCCGCCCGCCGGCCGGCGGAGGCGGGCGTGTAGTCGAGCAGCAGGGCAAAGCGCGGCGCGGGGCCGGAGCCCAGCCGCAGGAGCCAGGTCGCGTGGCTCACCAGCCCATCGCGCCGCGCGCGGACGCGCTCGGCCAGCACCTCCCACACGTCGGCGACGTGCGGCGCGGCGGCGTCGGCGAGCACCGCGTCGCGCGTTTCGGCGACGACCACCGCACGGCGCAACTCCGGATCGGCGGGGGCCGCGCGATAGGCGCGGGCGAGCAGCACCAGCCGGCCGAGCTCCACCGTCGCGCCCCGCACCCTGTCGCCGGCCGGCAGCGTTAGGAGGCGCGCCGGCAGCTCATCGACCCGGCTCGCCAGCCCCTGCGCCTTGCCGTCGACCAGGCGCGCGCCGATCCGCCGGCAGCGGGCGCGCATGTCGTCCAGGAACGGCCCGAGCCCCAGCCGGAGCTGGTCGCCGATCCAGTCGTCCAGCGCGTCCAGTCCCGCCAGCACCGCGCGTTCGGTGTCTTCCGCGCGCCGAACCGACGCCGCCTCGCGCTTGTCGGACGCATTCGGCAAGGGTTCGTCCGCGCGCGCCGCCGCCATGTCCTTCGGCGCTACGACCTCAGTCGGCGGCTTCGCCCCGCCGCGCCGCCGGCCCAGCCATTCGCCGACCCAAACGGGCGTGTCACCGGGCTGAAATGCGATCACTGTCTCGGCGCATAGCCAGAGCAGCGCCAGCGCGTGCTTGCAGGGAAACTTGCGCGACGGGCAGGTGCATTTGGCACCGAAGTCCCGCAGGTCGGCGCAGACGCGGTACGGGTTCGCGCCCGAGCCGGCGCACTCGCCCCAGATCAGCACGCCATCACCGCTCGCGCCCGCGCCCGACCATTTGCCCGGCTTCACCAGCCCGGCCGCGGCCTTGAGCGACGCCTGATCGGCCGCGAGCCGCTCTACAGCCTGGAGATCGATCAACGCACCACCGTCACGTTCGGGGAGGCACCATGCCGTGCCCGCCTGGTCAAGCGCGGAGTTGCGCCGGGTCCGTTCACGACGCGCTCAGTAGCGGCGGTGCCGAGCATGAGCGCAGGGTCGCGGGGGGCCCGAATGGCCAAGGGTAGCAAGCGAACGGTCTCCCGTCAGCGAAACACGACAGTTCGGAACTCGTTCAAGAAGACTCGCCTTTCCGCGGTCACATCCGCTCAGGGTTAAGCTCGCTCTGAACGAGAAGCGGGACGGTCGATCAATCATCCGAGTTCGTTGGTCGGGCTTCCGCGCCACACGCGCAGCGGCTAGCTTCGACGCAGAGGGAGAGTGCGATGCGGCAATGGTTGATCCTTACGGCGGCGGCGTGGCCGGCGGCGGCGCTGGCGCAGAGCGGGCAGGGCGATGTGCAGGTCACCATCTACAATAACGGCATCGCGCTGGTGCAGGACGCGCGAACGCTGACCCTGCCGCAGGGGCGCAGTCGTCAGGAGTTTCCCGATGTGTCCGCGCAAATCCGCCCGGAGACGGTGACCCTGAGCGGTCCTGGCGTCGGTATTGTCGAGCAGAATTTTGATTACGACCTGCTGTCCCCTGACAAGCTGATGGAGAAGGCGGTCGGCCAAGTCATCACCATCGTGCGCACCAACCCTGCGACGGGTGCCGAAACGCGCGAACAGGCGCGCGTGCTGGCGGCAAATGGCGGCATCGTGCTGCAGATCGGCAATCGGATCGAGGTGTTGCGTGACGACGGGCTGCCCGTGCGCGTGGTGTTCGACAAGGTGCCGGATAATCTGCGCGCCCGCCCGACGCTATCGGTGACGGTCGAAGCGGCGAGCGCTGGCGCGGTGCCGACGCGGCTGTCCTACCTGACGCCGGGGTTGGGCTGGACGAGCGATTATGTCGCGCTGTTCGACGAAAAGTCGGGATCGATCGACGTCCAGGGTTGGGTGACGCTGACCAACAACACCGGCACGACCTTCACCAAAGCGGACACGCTGCTGGTGGCGGGCAATGTCGGTGGCGGGTCGAACCGCTTTGCTTCGCTCGGCAATGACGCCGCGATCGAGCAGGCGGGCACCGAAACGGGCACGCGCCAGCGGCTGGGCGACTTCTACCTCTACCCTCTCGCCGAGCGCACGACGATCGCCAACGCGCAGCAGAAGCAGGTCAGCTTCCTCGACGTGAAGGCCGCGACTGCTCGCAAGGCGTATGAGTTCACCAATGGCTGGCTCGGCGGCAACGATGTGCCACGCAGCGTGGCGACGGCGATCAAGTTCTCGACCTCGCGCGCCGGGGGGCTGGGGGACCAGCTGCCCGCCGGGACGGTGCGCGTCTATATGCGCGATGCGCGCGGCGACCCGCAGTTCATCGGCGAGAACCGCATTCCCCACACGCCCATGGGGTCGTCGATGTCGATCCGCACGGGTGAGGCGTTCGACGTCAAGGTGAAGGCGGTCGTCGCCGAGCGGACCAGATTGTCCAATCGCCGCTGGCGTACCCGGATGGTCTACACCATCAGCAACGCGCGCGACGTGCCCGTCACGGTCGACCTGGCGCAGGACGGGCTGTGGGGCGACGTCAAGATCGCCGAACAGAGCCTCGCCGGTGAACGCGTATCGGCCGACCGGGTGGAATGGAAGGTACCGGTCGCCGCGAACGGAGCCACCGATCTGACGGCGACATTCGACTCGCGGTACTGAGCGCGATGCGCTGGATCTGGCTTCTGTTGGCGCTGGCCCTGCCTTCGGTTACCTGGGCGCAGCCGCGGGTCGTGATCTCGCGCGACGTGTCGGACGTCGCGGTGACGGTCTATCGCGATCCCTACCGCACGGGGGCGATCAGCGCGGGCTGGCCGGGTGGCTACGCGCTGATCACCGAAACACGGACGATCACCGTGCCTCGGGGTGACAGCCAGATCCGCTTCGAGGATGTCGCGGAAGGTCTGCTTCCCGAAACCGCCATCATCACCGGTCTGCCCGGCGGCGTGCGCGAGAAGAACCGCGACGCGCGGCTGATATCGCCCGCAGGGTTGGTCGATGCCTTTCTTAAGCGGCGGGTGCTGCTGCGGCGCACCGATCCCGCGACCGGCAAGGTCCGCGAGCAGACCGCCATCGTCCAGGCCGGCCCTGACGGCGGCGTGATCCTGCAAACCGCGGACGGGGTAGAGGCGTTGCGCTGTTCAGGCCTGCCCGAGCGGATCATGTTCGACGGCGTGCCCGACACGCTTACCGCCCGGCCAACGCTGTCCATCCTCACCCGCGCCGACCGGCCGGTCACGGCAACCATCCAGCTGACATACATGGCACAAGGGTTCGACTGGTCGGCCAATTACGTCGGTCAGCTGGCGCCCGGTGGAGAGAAGATCGGGCTGTTCGCCTGGCTGACCGTGGCCAATGGCGGGCAGCAGACGTTCCGCAACGCGCAGTTGCAGGTGATCGCCGGCAAGCCGAACAAGCGTGAGAACAATCCGCCGCCCCCGCCGCCATCCGCGTGGCTCGATCTGCAATGCTGGCCCGCCGATGTAACGAGCACCCACGCCAAGAAAGTGTTCACGCCCTTGCCGTTGCCAAGGGGCCCCGATCTCGCGGCGTTCAACTCCGTGGGCAGCAACGCGGCCGGCAGCTTCGAGACGCGTAAGCTGCGCCGCGCGCGGGAAAAGGCGGAGCGTGCCGCGGCGCTAT
>DASVUT010000063.1:0-2458 GCA_036386955.1 Sphingomonas sp.
CGAGCCGCACCCGCACCGGTACCAGCCCCCGCGCGCCCGCGGGCAGCTGCACGTCGGCCAGCATCGCGAAGGGCCGCTCATAGACATAGTTCATCAGCCCGGCGATCAGCAGCCGTTCGGGCACGGGATAGCGCAGCGGCCCCGCCGACCAGCCGCTGGGCAGCGTCCATGTCGCAGTCGTCTCGATCCCGGCGTCGCCCGGGTTCTTCCAATAACCGTGCCACCCTGGCTTGGGGACGCCTGCAAAGGCTAGCGTCACGACGCCGCCAGCTTGCGGTCGCGTAGTCTCAGCGACGAGTTCCATCGCAACGTGCGGCTGAGCGGTGACCGGCGAGAACGGTCCGGCGGGATTGGTCGCTGAATCGGGAAGGTTGTCGGAGCCTTGAAACCCCTCGACATAGCCCGGCTCCCCTGGCGAAACGACTGATCCCGCCGGGACCGCGATCAACGCCAGCACCCATGTCATCAGCGCGTAAGCCAGTCGACGCATGCTGTTCCTTGCAGGCTTTGAGGTAGGTCTTCATACCGCCGCACAGCCCCTTCACCAAGGACCGTTCATGCGCCTCGCTGCCCTCGTTCTCGCCGCTCTCCCGCTACCCGCGCTGGCGCAGACACAAGCCACCCCTCGCCCCGCGCCCAAGCTGATCGTCGCGATCTCGGTCGATCAGCTCTCGTCCGACCTGTTCCAGCAATATCGGGGCCGCTTCACCCGTGGCTTTGCCCGGTTGCTGAACGGCGCGGTCTTCCCCAGCGGTTATCAGGGTCATGCCGCGACCGAGACATGCCCCGGCCATTCGACGATCCTGACCGGCTTTCGTCCCGACAAGACCGGGATCATCGCCAATAGCTGGATCGACCAGCGGGCCCCGCGCGCCGACAAGCAGGTTTACTGCGCGGAGGATGAAAGCGTTCCGGGCTCGACCAGCACCAGCTACACTGTGTCCGACGTCCACCTGAAGGTGCCGACGCTGGGCGAAGTGATGAAGCGCGCCAACCCCGCCAGCCGCGTCGTCTCGGTCGCGGGCAAGGACCGGGCGGCGGTGATGATGGGCGGCCACCGCGTCGACGAATTATGGTGGTGGGACGGCAAGACCTATGCCTCCTACGCCGGCCGCGCCGTGCCGCCGGTCGTCCAGCGCACCCGCGACGCCGTCGCCGCGCTGATCGCCCGCCCGCAAGAGGCACTGCCGCTCCCCGGCTATTGCGCGGCCGTCGACCGCCCGGTGCAGGTCGGTGCGCAGACGCTCGGCCAGGGTCGTTTCGCGCGGGCCGCCGGCGATGCCCGCGCCTTTCGCGCCAGCCCGGCCAGCGACGCCGCGGTGCTCGCCATGGCTGCCGGCCTGATCGGCGACATGAAGCTCGGGCGCGGGCCCGCTCCCGATCTGATCGCGATCGGCCTGTCCGCCACCGACTATATCGGCCATGCGACCGGCAATGGCGGCACCGAGATGTGCATCCAGATGGATCAGCTCGACCAGGCCTTGGGCGGCTTCCTGGACGTGCTCGACGCGACCGGCGTGGATTATCAGCTCATGCTGACCGCCGATCACGGCGCGCAGGACATGACCGCGCGCCAGAACCAGCGCGCGATGCCCGAAACCGCCGTCGCGCCGGAACTCCGCGTGAGTGCCGTGGGCGATGCACTCGCGACCGAACTCGGGCTGAAGGCATCGCCATTGCTCGGATCGGAGGGCGACGTCTATGTCGACCGCGCGCTCCCCGCCGCCACCCGCGCGCGCGTGATCGCCGCCGCGCAGCGCCGCTTCCGCGCGCACCCGCAGGTCGCGGCCGCCTATACCGCCGCCGAGATCGCGGCGCAGGCGCCGCCGACCGGCCCGGCCGATGAATGGACTCTGCTCGAACGCGCCCGCGCGTCGTTCGATCGCGAGCGTTCGGGCGATCTGCTGGTGATGCTCAAGCCGCGCGTTAGTCCGATCGGGGTTCCCGCCATCGGCTATGTCGGCACGCACGGCTCCCCCTGGGATTATGACCGCCGCGTTCCGATCATCTTCTGGCGCAAGAACGCGCCGGGTTTCGAACAGCCGCTCGCGGTGGAGACGGTCGACATCGCCCCGACGCTCGCCGCGACGATCGGGTTACCGATCCCGGGAGTGGACGGACGGTGCCTCGATCTCGATCCGGGGGTGGCAGATAGCTGCGCGCGATAGGTCGTGTGCTTTCCCCTCACCGCGTCTCGTAAGCCCTTACCCCCGCGCCCAGCCGGTTCGCCCCCACCGCCAGCGCCTCGCCGCTGGCGTTCGCCACGAAGGCCGGGCTCTTCGACTGGCCGGGCGCGAGGCGCGCGTCGTTGTCGGCGACGTTCAGGCCCGCCGAGCGGAACTTGCGCTGTTCCGCCGCGACCGCGATGAACGCGGTCCAATTCTCCTTGGCGGGGCCTTGGACGAAGGTGTTGCGCGCCACGACGCCTGTCGCGCCTTCGGGCAGGTCGATCATGTAG
>DASVUT010000064.1:0-1739 GCA_036386955.1 Sphingomonas sp.
GCGATGGTAGAAGCTCGGGGACAAAGGGGGATACCGGCCAAGCCTGCTCCCAAGAGCTGAGGCGAGCCGCACGCAGGATCGCGTACAGGCCCCCTCCGACCGCTACGCGGCCACCTCCCCCGTGAACGGGGGAGGATGAACTCCTCCCCCATTCATGGGGGAGGTGCCAAAGCGAAGCGAGGCGGAGGGGGCTTGTTCGATCCCCGTAGCGCGAACCTACCGCTCCCGCAGACGCCCCATCAGCTCCACGAAATTACAAGGCCGATGGCGGCTATCGAGCTGATCGCGCAGGATCCCGTCCCACGCATCGCGGACCGCGCCGGTCGATCCGGGCAGCGCGAAAATATAGGTGCCGTCGGCCACGCACGCACAGGCGCGCGATTGCACGGTGGACGTGCCGATCGTGGCATAGCTTTGCCACCGGAACAGCTCGCCAAAGCCCGGGATCATCTTGGTCGCGACCCGCTCCACCGCCTCGGGCGTCACGTCGCGCCCGGTGACGCCGGTACCGCCCGTCGTCAGGACGCAATCGACGCCATGGTCGGCGATCGCACCGCGCAGACGATCGACGATCGCATCTTCCTCGTCGCGCACGATGGCGCGCCACGCGAGCTGGTGTCCCGCACCCGTCAGCCGCTCCACCAGCAGATCGCCCGACCGATCATCGGCCAGCGTCCGCGTGTCGGACACCGTCAATACAGCGATGCGGATCGGCCGGAAGGGGCGACTCTCGTCAATTGGCAACGCTGCCATCCCCCGTCGGCTGGACCCGAGCCGTCGCCCGCGCGTCGGCTTGCGCGTTCATCCGCACCGCCGTCGCGCCCGGCAGGCCGGGAAAGCGCGGCCACATCCCCTGCGCCAGCGCCGCACGGCTGGGCGAGGCGGGCTTGGCGCCCTTGGCCTCGTACATCCAGTAATTGCGCAGCACGGTGGTCACGTAACCGCGCGTCTCCCAATAAGGGATGCTCTCGATATAGAGCAGCGGATCGCCACCGTCGCGCACCCCCGCATTCCATTCGCCGACGGGTTTCAGCCCGGCATTATAGGCGGCGATCACCTTGAGCAGCAGCCCGCCGGTCGTGCCGGTATCACGCAGCCGCTCCAGATGCCGCTGACCGATGTCCATGTTGGTCGCGGGCTTGCCGAGCGCGTCCTTGTCGATCGCGGTGCCCTGTTCGCGGCCGAAATCGGTCGCTGCGGCCGGCATGATCTGCATCAGCCCGAACGCGCCGGCCGGGCTCTGTACCTTGGAGCGGAAGCCTGACTCCTCGAGCGTGTGGGCATAGACGAGCGCCTTGTCGACGCGCCATCCGCTCGCCGGGGTCCAGTTCGGCGTCGGATAGCGCGCCTCCGCCCCCGCCTTGGCACCGGTCGGGCAGTTATGCGCCAGCCACACTGTGGTCGCGGGCAGATCGAGCGTGTCGGCCAGCCGCACCAGGCTGGCGAATTCGGCCGGCGATCCGATCCGCGCCTGCTGACGGATCACCTGATCCGCCAACTCGGTCTCGCCGACCTCGACGAGCGCCGCCGCGACACGCACATTGGGTCGCTTGTCGAGGGTCGCCCAGTCGCCCGACACGGTACCGCCAGGCCGCGTCCGGTCCTTCAGCCCCAGCGCCTGGCGCGCGATCTGTCCGTAAAAGCTTTCGGAATACTGCGCCGCCGCCTTCAGCCGCGGCTCGATCCGATCGGGTCGCCCGCACATCATGTCCGCGCGCGCCGCCCAGTACAGCCCCGCC
>DASVUT010000065.1:0-1654 GCA_036386955.1 Sphingomonas sp.
CCGTCGATCTTCTCCGCGTCGACCGCACTCCGGATCCCGACGCGGCATGATCGCCAACGTCCCCGATTGGCGCGTGACGCTCGACGGCCGCGACATCTCGCCCCGGCTCCGCCCGCGCCTGGTGTCGCTGTCGATCAGCGAGAAGCGCGGCGACGAAGCCGATCAACTCGACATCGTACTCGACGACACCGACGGCGCGCTCGCGCTGCCGCCCGACGGCGCGAAGCTCCACGTCCATATCGGCTGGAAACAGGGATCGGATGTGACGCCCGGCCTGGTCGACAAGGGCAGCTTCATCGTGGACGAGGTGTCGCATGGCGGCCCGCCCGACCTGGTGACCATCCGCGCCCGCTCCGCCGACTTCACCAGCGACCTGAAAACCCGCCGCGAAAAGAGCTGGCAGGGCACGACGCTGGGCGCGATCGTTACCGAGATCGCGCAGCGGCACAAGCTGATCGCCCGCTGCGCGGCCAGCCTGTCCGGGATCGCGGTGACTACCAAGGCGCAGAGCCGCGAAAGCGATCTCGCCTTCCTGCGCCGCCTTGGCCGAGAACACGACGCGGTCGCCACCATCAAACGCGGCGCGCTGATCCTGTCGCCGATTGGTAAGGGCGTGACGGCGACGGGCAAGCTGCTTCCGACCGTCACCATCCGGCGCAACCAGGGCGATACCCACCAGTTCAGCCGGCAGAAGCGCGAAGAGGCCGAAGGCGTCCAGGCCGACTGGCACGACCGCGCGGCGGGCAAGCGCAAGACGGTGACCGCGGGCAAGCCGACGCGCGCGAAGAAGCTGTCCAAGGTCCACGCCAGCGAGGCGGACGCGAAACGCGCCGCGGCATCGGCCCACGGACGCACCCAGCGTCAACCGGTCTCTATGACCTTGACGCTAGCCCTTGGCCGTGCCGATCTACACCCCGAGCAGGGGGCGACCGTCACGGGCTACAAGGCCGCGATCGACGCGACCCGGTGGTTGATCGGCGAGGTGACGCACACTCTTGGTGATCGCGGGTTCACGACCGGGCTGAAGCTCGAGACTGGCCACCCATAGACCTGACCTGACCTGACCGTTGCTGGCGATTCAGCTTAGCTCCTTGAGGTCAATGCCCAACTTAGAACCCGCGGCAAAGAACTCTGCGACGCAAAGCAACGCACCGGCCTGCCCCGTCTTGAGGTCTTCGCTCATATCGGAAACGACTGATGGTCGGCCGTCGCCGTCTGCAATGGCCATGGCCTTCGCCATGCCCATCTGCTTAAAAATATATGCACTTCTACAGGTCGAGATAGCCTTCTCGATCTTCTTGGCATCTTCCCCGTAGGTGCTGGCGGAAGCACTCATGCCTCCGATCGTTGTCGCCGTTTTACGACAAACCCTATCCCCGTGCTTCGCTGCCTCATAGGTCGAGTACTGGTCCCCGCTATTCGCGGCCTTCGCCAATGCCGTGACAGCTTGATCACACGGCTTTGCCAATACGAGCAACTGCCGGTACTGCCCTACGAACGCGCGCTTCGCGACGGCATGTGTTTCGTCCGCCTTCACCTTCTCGCGTGCGGCTGCGGTGTCAGAGTCGGCCTTACTAGCTGCTGCCTGCTCAGCTAAACCCTGCGGGTTCACCGGCGCCTGCGGTGCGGCAACCCCGACAGCGACAAGCCCCGC
>DASVUT010000066.1:0-3327 GCA_036386955.1 Sphingomonas sp.
TCGGGAAAGCGGCTGCCAATCGGCGAACCGTCGCCCCAGGGGACGGCGCGCTCACATACGGCTCGTCGCGCATCGATCCCCCCTTTTATTGCGCAACGCTCGACGGCCGCACGCTCGACCTAACCCGGCGTGGATCCGCGCCACTCACGTGACTGGTGCCGACGGCGTACGGGTTCTCACGCACAAGATGCTATTCGAACGCGTCTGGGGCCCCGAGCACATCGACGACTTCCAACAGCTACGCGTTGCCATCCGCGCCTTACGACGCAACGTAGATGCTGACCCGACCCGCCCGGTACTCATCGTGAACGTGCCTGGAGCCGGCTACCGTGCCGCTTCCTGATAACCGAAGCTCGTGTACATCACAGGCGTCCCGATTTCCCCAAAGCAGCCAGGCTTGAAGCGAGATCGACGTTTCGAAAGGGCTTTGTGAGACGAGGTAGATCAGCCGCGATCCCTGCCGTTTCGGCATAGCCGGACACGATCAGTACATTGATGGACGGCCACTCTCCACGCAACGTCCGCGCAAGGTCGGTTCCCGTCATACCGGGCATCAGATGATCGGTTACAACGATGTCTGGATTGAGCCCCCGGTTGAGCAAGCGAAGAGCCTCCTCTGCTGTCGCTGCCTCGATCACATGGTAGCCTAGGTCGATCAGCATATCGGCGGTGCTCAGACGAACGAGGTCCTCGTCGTCGACCAGCAGCACCGTGCCAGCGGCTGCCGGAATGGCATGATCCTCGGCTGGCAACTCGGCCGGTACGGCGACGTTCTCCCCCTGGGGCAGCCAAAGCTCAATGTTCGTACCCATCCCCGGCGCGCTACGCACGGTGAGCGCGCCACCTAGCTGTGACGCGAGACCGTGCACCATAGACAGGCCCAGCCCAGTGCCTTTTCCGACTCCCTTGGTGGAGAAGAACGGCTCGATCGCGCGGGCGAGCGTGGCCTCGTCCATGCCAATGCCTGTGTCCGCGACGGAAAGGTTCAGGTAGCGCCCGGGGTTTAGCTTCGAACGGTGCTGGCGCCCCACGGTCGCCGCCTCAACCGAGATACGCAGTGTACCGCCGTCGGGCATCGCGTCCCTCGCGTTCACGGCAAGGTTCAGCACCGCCATTTCAAGCTGGTTCGGATCTGCCTTCGCAGGTGGCAGGTCCCGGCCAATATCGACCACGACCTTGATCTGTGGTCCCGTCGTGCTCGCAACGAGGTCAGCCATGCCGGAGACGAGCCGCTCCATGTCGACAGCCACAGATTGCAGAGGCTGCCGACGCGCAAACGCGAGCAGCCGCTGGACGAGCGTCCTGGCACGTTCCGCGGATTGCGCCGCGCCGTCGATGAGCCGCTGCTCGCGGTCGCCGCCCAGCCCCTTGCGCTGGAGCATATCCAGCGCGCCCACGATCGGGGTGAGCAGGTTGTTGAAGTCATGGGCAACCCCGCCGGTCAGTTGCCCCATCGCCTCCATCTTCTGTGATTGGCGTAGCGCCTCCTCGCGTTCGCGCTCGCGGGTGACATCGCGTCCGACCGCATAGAAACGATCGCCTTCCGGCACCGCCGTCCAGCCGATCCAGATGACGCGGCCATCCTTGCGCACGAGCCGGTCCTCGAAGACCTGAACCGATTGACCGCTCAGCATCGCCGCTATGACTTCAGCGGCCGCGGCATGGTCGTCCGGGTGGATCAGGTCGACGAACGGGCGATTAAGCAGTTCGGCTTCGGTGTAGCCGAGCAGTGTCTCCCACGCGGGGTTGATCGTCTTGAGGTAGCCGTCGAAGCCAGCGGCCGCGAATAGCTCGCTCGACAGCTCGAACACGCGATTGCGTTCACGGGTGCGCTCCTCGACGGCCGCTGCCAGCTTTTTAGTCTCGCCCCGAAGCGCCTCCTCGGTCAGGTGCTGAGCGGTGACATCGACGTTGATCCCTGTCAGTCGCGCGGGTCTGCCCTCGGCATCTAGCACCGCCGTCGCCTGGGAGCGCAGCCATCGCTGCTCGCCGTCGCGTCGCAGCGTCCGGAAATCCATCGAGAACGCCTCGCCGGCCGCAGCGCTTTGCGACGCTGTGGACGCTGCCCGGTCACGGTCGTCCGGATGTACCGCGAGCGTCCAGGCCTCGAACAATAGATCCGAACGCGTGTTCGGGTCGATATCGAGAAGCTCGTACATTTCGCGCGACCAGGTGATCGCGTCCGTTCTCAGATCCCAGTCCCACACGCCAATGCCGGCGGCCTGCTGCGCGAGCAGGAAACGCTGCTGGCTTTCCCTCAGCTCCGCTTCTGCCGCTCGCGCGACGCTGATGTCCTGTACAGACACCACGACGCGTCCGGGCTCCCCAGGCATCGCCGCCGATGCGAGGCGGACCGGGAAGCGGCTGCCGTCAGGGCGTCTGTATTCCTTCTCGTAGGTGTCGCAGAAACCGCGTTCGCGTGCCTGTGCGATAGCCGCTTCATCGAGGTGAAGGTATTCGGGGAGCGTGAAATCTCGCCAGTCCCAGCGTCCCTCGTCGAAGTCATCGCGATTGTGACCCGTCATGGCGAGGAAGGTATCGTTGATTGCAAGCGTCCGGCCGCTGTTCACATCGAAGATGCTCAATCCGGTCAGCTGGGAGTTGAAGACGCCGCGGAACTGTGCCTCGTTCTCGCGGAGGATGCGTTCTGCGCGCGCGCGCTCCACCGCGTCCCAGGTTCGCGAAGCGACGTCTTCAATAAAGGCTATGTCCTCGGCCGACCAGCGACGCGGATCACGGGCGTTCACATATAGGGAGGCCCTGAAGCGGCCCTCCCGGATTAACGGCACCGATACGAAGGCGCGCGTATCGATCGCAGTCCAGACATCCGGGTCCTGGTTCGGATCGGCGAGGACGTCGTCGCAGACCTCCGACGCGCCCTGCCGCTGGCGCGCGATCGCCTCGGCGCCGAACTGATCCAACTGGTAAGGACCGGACAACGGCGCAACCCCGTTCGCGTAGCAATGGGAGAGAATTCCTGTCGCATCATCAGGCTGGATCTCGGCATAGCCGACCCGCTCGACGCCGAGGTGCTCTCCTAGCGCGGTCGTCGCGGCATCCATGATCCTGTCAGGGTCCTTGAGACCTCGTAATGTCCGTTCGAGCGCCAGTCGGAACGCCTGGCGGCGTTGCACCAGAACCTTTCCGGTCATCTCGCTAGTGACGTTGAGCATGCCCGCGATGCGGCCGTCGTCATCGTAGACCGGACTATAGGAGAACTGCCACCAAGTGTCTTCTGGGTAGCCATTGCGGTCCATCACGAGGTGAAAGTCCTCGAACCAGACAGCCTCTCCCGACAAGGCCTGCTCAACGAGCGGCTCAACGTCG
>DASVUT010000067.1:0-2561 GCA_036386955.1 Sphingomonas sp.
GCGGGCAAGGAGTTGCATCTGCTCATGCGCGACACACGAGCGCTGCGCGCGGCTCCGCACCATTGACCAACCAAGCGGCGGCCATTGCTCAAGCAACCGAATACCCGGTGCAGTCGCAAAGATGCAGGGTGGTCCGCGCAGGCCGTTTCGCGTCGCAAGCCACGCCGGCGCGGCCGCCCTTGCTCAGCGAGCGGCGCGCCGCGCTCGTGCGACAAGGCGTGAGCGCCGCTTCGGGACGCAACAGGGTACCTCCTTGTCGGTCGTGCCCGCCTCGCCGCGATTGCGCGCTACTGTCAGAGCTGCCGCGAAGTTGGTGAGGCTGGTGATTACGGCGGCTATGCCCATCAGCGTCGGTCCGTCGAGCATGGTCATGTGCGACTCCTGTGTTTGACCATGCCTATTGTTCACACTCTGTTCTTGTAGGACATACCAAGTTTGGGCGCGCAACTAGCCGGTGCCTGTCCTCAATGTATGGTGAGCTGATTGGATGAGCACGCCGTGACACGCGATGAGGAATGTACAGCCGAAGCACTGGTGGTTGAGCGGACCTATGGCAACCGTGCGCCGTTGTTCGTTACGGAACGGATCGGGGCGCTGGTCATCGCCGGTGACATCGCAGGTGTGGAAAGATGGCGAGAGATAGCCAGAAAGTTGGACGCGGTGACGTGCTCCCCTGAAGCTCCGCCAGTCTGAGCCAGAGTCGTTCAAGAAGGAGGGACGGAGGTGAAGCGCAGCAGATCTGCCAAGGAGCAGATCATAGCGATCCTGCGTGACCAGGAGGCAGGCTGTTCGATGGTGGATATGCAAATCGATGTAGTGATGATGGCGACCTTCGGTCGCGTTTTCGCGAGATCGCGCTCGAGCATCGCCGGTTCGGCTACCGACGGCTGGGGATTATGCTGGCGCGTGAAGGCATCCTCATTCACTACCAGAAGCTGCTGCGGCTTCACCGTGAGGGAGATCAACGGGTGCGTCGCCGACGCGGCCGCAAACGGGCGATGGGAACACGAGCACCGATGACATCGACTTGTCGTGTGCGCCGCTTCGAGGAGGTCGAGCAATCTACACAGCGGATTGGGACGATGGCTTACGCGTCGCGCGAACATGTCCTGACGCTACGGACTAGCCATGAAGACACGCGCGGTCTTGACACCTGTGGCGTTGCGTGTGCCACTGCTCCTGGCTCACAAAGCCGGGACAAAAATCTGGGGGTTCCATGAAGAAAATTCTGGCCGCGCTTTTCTGCGCGAGCATGCTTGGCGCCGTGCCTGCGTTCGGTCAGGCGGCTTCCGCCATCCAGTTTGCTGCGCCTGCCGCTGCCAACGCCGTGCTGCGCACTGGCACGCCGCTGCCGCTCCGGATGGCCGAAGCGCTGACGACCAAGGAGAAAGCGCTCAAGGTGGGGCAGCGCGTGCGGCTAGAGGTCGCCACCGACGTGCTCGTCGCCGGGCAGGTCGTGATCCCCGCAGGCTCGCCCGCCGTCGGCGAGATCGTCGACGTCCGGAACAAGGGCATGTGGGGCAAGTCCGGGCGGATCAACGCACGCGTGCTCTACGTCACCGCCAACGGCCGCCAGATCCGCGCGACGGGTCTCTTCGACGACAAGGGCACGACGGGCACGGCAGGCGTCGTCGGCGCGATTGCAGTCATCCCTGTCGCCGGGTTCTTTGTCACGGGCACCTCGGCGAACATTCCGCTCGGCGCACCGGTCAGCGCCTTTATCGATGAAGATGTGGCGCTCGCCTTTTCGGCGACAGGGCCTGCCCCGATGCAGGTTCAATCCACGGCTCAGCCGATGGCTGTGCAGACACCGGCGAGGTGATGACGGCCTTGGCTGTCGCTTGAAATCTGCTGCGCGACCGCCTTGGCGGTCGCGCTACACCCTCGTCGGCAGGTTGAGGCACCGAATCGACCGGGACTTCGACGCTAACGATGTTGTCGGTCGCCTCGTGGTGATCACGTTTGCGACTTCCGCATGTGTAGTGACCTGCGATCGTGATCGGTTCGACGAGAGATCACAGGTTTACTCCGGCGCACGCTTCCTGAGCCTGCAGGCTAGAGTCGAACTCGACCGAGTTGAATCGGAGGGGATTCACACGGGCCTGATTTGCTGATTCAAGATGTCGGCCGGGAGGAGGCTGGCATGGATGGGCAAGGCGTATTCGGGCGACCTTCGGGATCGGGTGGTTGCGGCGATGGCGGCGGGCAGGAGCTGCCGTGAGGTTGGCACGGCGTTCGACGTAGCGCCGAGCACGGCGGGCAACTGGTATCGACGCTACCGACGTGAAAGCAGCTATGCGGCGCGGCCGATGGGCGCTCCAAGCTGCTGGAGCAAGCGGGTTGGATCGGCGAGCGACTGGCCGAGACGCCGGAGTTGACACTGGGCGAGGTAAGGGGCGACCTGGCCGAGCGGGGGATCGAGGTCAGTTATGCGAGCGTCTGGCGGACGGTACGCAAGCTGGGGCTGCGGCACAAAAAAGGACCATCTTCGCGACCGAGCAGGACCGGCCTGACGTTGCCATCGCGCGTGAGGTGTGGCGGGCGGCGCAGGCTGGGCTCGA
>DASVUT010000068.1:0-2905 GCA_036386955.1 Sphingomonas sp.
ACGCGCGCACCACGCTGACGACCTCGCCCGGGCCCTCCTCCTCGACATGCTCTTCGACGCCGCTGCCCACGCGGTCGGCGGCGGCGGCAAGCTGGCGCAGCGGCTGCAGCGTGCGCCGCACCAGCGCACCGCCGATCACCATCAGCGCGATTGCGGGGACGAGCGCCAGCAGCACGCGCTCGACGGCGAGATTGAGGCTTCCGAGCGGTGCGGTGGTGCTGAAGTAAAGCCAGCTGCCGTCGGGCAGGGTCAGCCCACCGGTGACGACCTGCCGCCGGCCGGGCGATGTCAGCCGCAGCCGGAGGTTCACGCGCGCCAGGCTCGGCTCCCACGATATGACCTGATCGCGCATCTCGTCGAGCAGCGGCGCGATCGGCGGTGGCGGCGGCAAGGCCCGGTCCCAGCGCAGCCGGTAGCGGTCGGTCGTCAGTTCCGCCGCCATCGCCGGCCGCTCCGCCGGCGGCCGCTCCGCCACCAGCCGGCGGCTGATCACCAGATGCTCGGCCAGGCGATTGGCCTCGTCGTCACGGACCGAGAATTGGCTGGCGCGTTCGTACAACAGGGTCGACACGCCGAATTCGATGATGATCGTCAGCAACAGGATCGCGACGATCTGTCCGATCAGCCCGAGCCCGGGGCGGACGAGCCGCTTCAATGGCGCTCCACCGCCGTGTTGATCATATAGCCGACACCGCGCACCGTCACGATCGGCGCGGCCTTGCCAGCGCTCGACAGCTTGCGGCGCAACCGGCTGACCAGCACGTCGATTGAGCGATCCGAACTGTCGCCGAGACGGGTGCGTGACAGCTCGATCAGGCGTTCGCGCGCGATCACCCGCTGCGCATGATCGAGCAACGCGACCAGCAGGTCGAATTCGGCGCCGGTCAGCTCGACGATCGCGCCGCCCGGCGACAACAGCTCACGCCGAGGCAAATTGACGCTCCAGCCATCGAAGCGCAGCAGCCCCGCCTCGCGCTTGCCCGCCCCAACCAGCGTGTCACGCCGCCGCAGCACCGCCCGCACGCGCGCCACCAGCTCGCGCGTGCCGAACGGCTTGGCGATGTAATCGTCGGCGCCGAGCTCCAAGCCTATGACGCGGTCGGTTTCCGCGCCTTTCGCGCTGATGAAGATGATCGGCACGTCGGATTGCTGACGTAGCGACCGGCACAGATCGATGCCGCTGGTGCCGGGCAGCATCACATCCAGCAGGACGAGATCGACGGGCCCCAGCTCCAGCGCCAGCCACATCTCGGGCGCGCCGGAGGCTGGGCGGACGGTATAGCCGTTCTCGTGCAACGCGCGCGCGGTGAGCGTGCGCAGCGCGGGATCGTCCTCGACGAGCAAGATGGTGGGCGCGGTCATCCACCCCCGGCCTAGTCGGGAGCGTCCCCATCCGCAACGGGGTCGCGCTCGGCGATGCTCAGGTGTACGGCACGTCGGGCTTGGTGAGCAGGCCGATCAGGACAATGATCAGCAGGATGAGACTGAAGCCACCCAGCGCCAGTTTCAGGAATTTGCGGTCCTTGGGAGTGGTCTGCTTTCTCATACTGGCCCGTCGTTCTTGCGTTGCAGGGTAGCAACGCCCGAGGCGGCCTGAGTCTCCAAGGCGCGCGCGGGAATTTTGTACGACGTGGGTCATGGCAGAGTGCAGCGATGTCGGACCGCAGAACTCGGTCGACCAACAAGTCGCTCATTTTGCTGGAGCGGGTGAAGGGAATCGAACCCTCGTCGTAAGCTTGGGAAGCTTCTGCTCTGCCATTGAGCTACACCCGCGATGCGCACGGGCTTAGCGGACCGGCTTTTCGTGCGCAACCGCCGCCTTCGCGCGCATTATCGTGGAGGAGGGACCGTGATCAGCCGCCAGCCTTCGGGCAAATAGTCGGTCGACATGTAGTAATAGAAGGAACAGCGTCCGTCTGCGCGGTAGCTGCCGCCCTTGACGATGCCGAGCGCGGTGGTGCCGATGAACACGGGCCCGCCGCTGTCGCCTGCCTTGCAGCCCGGCCCCGCGACCGCGACCCAGGTCGGCTTGCACGCGCCGCCGCACAGGTCGCCGGCGGGAGCGAAGTCGACCATCTCCACCTCCGCACAGCTATAGCCGGTCCGCTCGCCGCGGTGGCAGACGATGTCGCCCGCCCGCGTCGATGCGCGCGCGCCGACTGTTTCGACGCTGCGCAGGATCGTCTTGGCGCTATCGGCGAAGAAGGTCGCGCCGGGGGGCGGAGCGGCGGGGTCGGCGAGATTGAGCTGCACGTCCTGATGCCCCCAGCCCCACTGCCCGGCGAAGGTCAACGGCACCTCGCCACGGTCCGCGTCGACATAGGTGAGCGTGTCGGGGCAATGCGCGGCGGTGACGATCCCGTTGCGGGCGCCGTCGGTGACGGTGAAGCCGGTGGTGCAGGCATAGCGACGACCGTCCGCCGGGTTGACGCCGACGACCCGCGCCCCGCCCTCCACCGCCAGATCGCGGTCGCGGTCGACCGCACGGACCTCGACGGGCACGCCCGCGATTCCCGACAGGATCGATTGCCAATGGCCGGGCGACGCGCGCTCGATGTCCGCTGTCGGGATCATCGCGACCAGCACGCCCAGTCTGGGGTCGACGCCCAGCCCCGGCGCGTGCGGAAGTGCGGCGCGCAAGGCGGGCTGATGCCGGTCGAGCGCGGCGAGCAGCGCGGCGCGGGTGGCGGGCGCGCCGGTGCGGAACGTCACGTTGATCGCCTGATCGCCCGCGAACGCGACCCGATCGGGGACGGGGTCGTCCCCGACCAAGGTCGCGACGACGCGGAACGCAGGTTCATGATCGATGGCGAGCCCTGCGAGCCGGTCTGCGAACTCAAGTGTCAGCGCATCGGTGACGGGCACGCTTGCCGCCTGCAGGTTGAGGTGACGGAGCGCGGTGTCG
>DASVUT010000069.1:0-2924 GCA_036386955.1 Sphingomonas sp.
AAGGATATGGACTGGCCAAGCTGACTGCGGCGATGACGCCCGATCAGGCGGGGTCGGTGGCGCTGTTCGAGAGCCTGGGGTTCCGCGCCGAAGCGATGCTGCGCGACCAGGTCCGCGACCGTGGCGGTGCCTCGCACGACCTGGCGATCCTGAGCCTGGACCTCGCCCGGGCGGCCGCGCGGCGCGAAGCGTACGGCGTCGAATGAACAAACCCCCACCCCTGAGCATTAAGGGTGCAACCCCCGGAGATATCTAGACATGGCATCCGCACTCGAGGCGATTCGTCCGCCGTCCAAATTGCTCGCGCTGACCGAGCTGCCCCGCGCTCTGGTCGAGCTCGGCACCCTGCCCTGGGCGAGCCCCTTGCTGGCGAGCGCGCCCAAGGGCGACGGCCATTCGGTGCTGGTGCTGCCGGGTTTCCTGACCACCGACAGTTCGACAGGCATCCTGCGCCGGTACCTCGCCCGGCTGGGCTATGACGTCCATGCGTGGGAGCTGGGCCGCAATCTGGGGCCGCGCGCGATCGGGCGCGAGGGCGAGCATCTGATCGCGCGGCTGCGGGCGGTGCACGAGCTGACCGGCACGCGCGTGTCGCTGGTCGGGTGGAGTCTCGGCGGGATCATGGCACGGCTGGTGGCGCAGCGCGCGCCCGACGCGGTGCGCCAGGTGATCACGCTGGGTTCGCCCTTCACCGGCAATCCGCGCGCGACCAATGTCGGCAAGACGTACGAGTTCATGACCGGGCAGCGGTTGGACGACGCGCACACCCGCGAACAGATCGCCCAGACCAGCGCCGAGCCGCGCGTGCCCGCCACCGCGATCTACACCCGCGCCGACGGCATCGTCGCGTGGCAGAACTGCCGCGAGGCGACAGGGTCGATGACCGACAATATCGAGGTCCGCGGGTCGCATTGCGGCCTGGGGGTCAACGCCGCCGCGATGTACGCGGTCGCGGATCGGCTCGCGCAGCGTGAGGACGACTGGAAGCCGTTCCGCGCGCAAGGGTGGAAGCGGTTCCTGTACCCGGATGTCGGGGCGTAAGGTTCGCGATGTCAAAGAGCGGGGGTCTGTAATTGGCCGTTCGTGCTGAGCGGGGTCGAAGCACCAGGATCATGTGCTTCGACTGCCCTCAGCACGAACGGGGGTGGGAGAAGTGGGCGGGTTGACGGGCGCTTAGCCCCTCCCCTTCAGGGGAGGGGTTGGGGTGGGGAATGGGGCCACGTCTCGTCCTGCTCCACCCCAAACCCCTCCCGTTCAGGGGAGGGGCTTAGAACACTATCGCCCTCCACCCTTCAACGGCTGAACGGCGTCCTTTCCGAACTGCATGATCAACTCGCCGATCTCGCGCGCCTGCGTCATCGAGCGGGTGGATTGTTCGCGCAGATAATCGCCCTGAATCTTCATGACTTCGGACAGGTCCTTGGCCTCGGCGGCGCGGCGCATGGCGGCGAAGGCCTGGTGGGCGTTGGTTTCGGCCTGGTCGATGATCTTGACGCCGATGGTGGAGCCGCCCTCGGCCATCTTCTGACCCGTGGCGCGCATCGCTTCGCCGGCGCGCTGCGCGGGTTCGACGATCTTGTTCTTGAAGGTCGAACCGGCGCTTGCGCCCGTGTTCGTCGTGGCATCGGGGTTCTGGGTCTCGTCGGCCATGGTTTATGCTCCTTTTCGGGTGCGGCGCGCGGGCGCCGGGTTGTCGTTGCCCTCAACCGGCAGGGCCGGGGTTGGTTTCGCGGCGTGTGTCGCCACCCGGTCCTTGAACGCCTGGAACGATCCCCTCAGCGCATCGGCATAGGCGGCCGGATCGGGCATCGCGGTGCGGCAGGCGGTGAACGAGATGGCGAGCGTATCGCCATAGGAATAGACCGGGTTGATCAGCCCCATGCCGTCGAACACCGGCGCGGTGCCGTACATGCCGACCATCCTGGCACCCGCGAAGTAAAGCGGCACGCGGCTGCCCGGCACATTGGTGACGACGCAGTTGAAGATGGGCGCGTGCGCGTTCGCCGCACCCACCCGGCTGTAGAGTCGCGCCGCCAGCCCGGCCAGCCCCGAGGGCACGAGCTGCGAATAGGCGGCGAGGTTACGTGCACCGACCGCGTTGGTCATCGCCTTGCTGTTCCCCGCCTCGCCGTGGACGTAGCGCAGCCGTTCGACCGGATCGTCGATCTGGGTGCCGAGGCCGACGACCATGGCGGCGACGAGGTTGCCGGCCGCGCCCTTTTCGCCGTCGCCGCGCACCGAGATCGGCGCCATTGCCGACAGCGAATCGCGCGGCAGCTCGCCACGGCCCTGGAGGTAGGTGCGCAAGGCTCCGCCGACGATCGTCAGCACCACGTCGTTGACGGTCGCGCCGGGCACCGCGTCCTTGAGCGCGCGGATGTCGGCGAGCGGGAACGGCACCGCGTCGAACACGCGGTGCGCCGATACCTTGGCATTGAAGCGGGTGCGCGGGGCGGGCCGCGCGCCGGACAGCGACACATCGCCCTTGCCGACCTGCACCCCCAATTTGGCGATGCCGGGCAACGAGCGGCCGATCGTCTCCATCACCCGCATCGGCTGGACGAGGTTGTTGAGATACGAGCGCGCGAGCAGATCGGCGACCTTGGGCATGTTTTCCGCCTGCCAATCGTCGGGCTTGGCCGGCGCGGTCATCGCGACATCGATGTCGTGGAGCGCGGCCGACATCTCGACCCCGCTCATTCCGTCGATGGCGGCGTGATGGACCTTGGAGACGAGCGCGAAGCAGCCGGGCGGCAGCCCTTCGATATTGTCGAGCCCTTCGACGATGGTGAATTCCCACAAGGGCTTGGCGAGGTCCATCGGCCGCGCGTGGAGGCGCGACACCTGGATGCACAATTGCCGCCAGTCGCCGGGCTTGGGGAGCGCGATGTGGCGGACATGGTATTCGATGTCGAACTCGGGAT
>DASVUT010000070.1:0-2384 GCA_036386955.1 Sphingomonas sp.
CTCGCCGGCCTTGGCCCGCGACACGTCGACGAACGGGCGGATGCTGACCGAGTCGGATCCGGGAAAGTTCGGCACCAGCTGCGGCCCCAGCGCGACGCGGGTGCGCGTGCGCGGTTCCTCCTTGGCGTCCTGCGCGTGCGCGGTGCCGGCGGTCAAAATCGCCGTGGCGAGGAAAAGGGCGTGCTTCATGATTAGTATCCCAATCGCATCGTCGGCGTCAGCCACACCGTGCCCTTGCCGCGGAAGACGAAGACCAGCCCTTCGCCCGACCGCATCGCGTTGCGCAAACCCGAGACGAGCGGGCGCAATTCGACCTGCAGCGTTGCCGAGTACATGAGCATGAAGTCGCCGTCGACGATCAACTCGCCCGTGCCGTCCATCTCGACGACCTCGATCTCGTCGACGGGCACCGGGCTTTCGACCACGAACGCGCCCGCGCCGGTCAGCTTGGGCTGCATCAGGCCGTTACCCGAAAAGACCCCGGCGACCGAGCGGTGCGTGTGGGTCGAGAGCGCGACATTGGCATCGCAGGCGTAAAACGCACCATCGTCGAGGATCAGCGAATCCTGCGGCCCGTCCATGGCGGCAAGGATGAAGTGCTTGGGCGTCGGCTCGGTCCAGACCTCGCCGCGCCCGCCATAGCGGGTCGCAAAGGCGCTTTCCCCCGATCCGGCGGACTGCACCGCGCGCGACAGGAAGCCCCCGGCGCCGGCATTCTTCTGCATCTCGATCTGAAGCTGGCCCGAGGCATATTG
This sequence comes from Sphingomonas sp., assembly GCA_036386955.1. Lineage (GTDB taxonomy): Bacteria > Pseudomonadota > Alphaproteobacteria > Sphingomonadales > Sphingomonadaceae > Sphingomonas. The sequence goes on from DASVUT010000070.1 coordinate 756, forward strand.
CAGCGCCCCGGGTTCGAGCAAGGCGGCACCGCCTTCCAATACGATACGGAGCTGACGCGCGCTCGCCGCCGCGCCGGGCATCACGTAGATGACCGAAGATTGCCCCTGCTGAACGCTGGGGGCGGGCAGCGCCTGTTGTGCAAGCATGTGGCTCTTGCGGTTGAACTGATACAGTTCGAACCGGACGCCGGCGCTCGATGCTTCGTCGATCTTGGTGCGGTAATCGGCCATGGGTCCCTCCTATTCAGGCCAGACGAACGATAGGCAGCGGATCGGCGACGCCGAACAGCGCCGCGCGGGTGCGGGTCGAGACCGCCCAGCGGCGGTGCGTCGCGGGCTCGCACATCGCGCCGCCGCTGGCGAAGACAGCGGGCGGCGTATCGGCCAGGATCGCTTCGGCCTCCGCCAGGTCGCGCGCGGGCACGGCATAGGCGGCCTGGATCGGGGCGATCTGGACCGGGTGGATGGCGGTCTTGGTGAGGAGCCCGTGCTCGATGTCGCGTGCGACCTCTTCGCGCAGCAGGGCGGTGTCGTCGAACCCTTCCATCACCGGTGCGGACAGGGCGAAGTCCCAGGGCGCGAACGTCGCGACGAGAGTGGCGATGACGGGGCCGAGCGGGCCATCATAGGCGGTACGAAGCCGCGATCGACGCGCGCCGAGCGTCTGGAGCAGGTCGTTGCCGCCGATCCGGATCGCCAGAATACGGTCATGCACCGCGAGCAGCTGATCGCGCAGACGGCGCAGTTCGTGGCCGTCGAACGCGTCGCGCGTTTCCAGCGTCGGCATCAGCCGGTGGCGATCGGCGAACCCATGCGCCAGCCAGAACGGGAGCGTGGCCGCGGTGACCTTTGGCAGAACGAAGCCGGCGAGCCGGTCGGCACCCGGCATTAGCAGGATGCGGCCGAGCATCGCGGTGTCGCGCGGGCGGACGAACAGGAGTGGCGAGTGTAGGTCGCCCGCCTTCGCCAACCGGCGCAGGAACTGAGCCAGGCGTTTCAGCCCCAGCTCGACATCGTCGGCCGCGACCGCATCCTCGACGCAGATCACTGCCGATCGCAAGCCGGGGATACGCCCGCCGAGCAGCGTCGCGGCGAGATCGGTTCGGGTCGCGGGGACGTAGAGCGTGGCACCGAGTTCGAGCGCGTCGATCATCCGTCCTGTCCCAATGAAGCGATGAGCGCGACCGCGCGGTAGCGACAGTCGGCGGGAAGCCGATCGACGGGAACGCCCGATGCCGCCGCGAGATGAAGCAGGTGCGCTACGTCCGCGTCCGCGGGGTCGCGGACATAAACGCGCTCGGGCACGCGGCGGAGCAGCGCGCGGGTCGCCTCGGCGATGCCTGGCTTGACCCGGTTGCGATCGGTGGAGGCGCTTGCCGCGAGGATATCGGCGACCAGCGCCTCGCACGCGGCGGCGGCCGGCGCGCGGTAGGTGGGGCCCGCGACCCGGCGGGGAGTCGCGGCCAGCATTGTCGGGGTCAGCGAGTCGACAAAGGCTCGGCTGCGGTCCTGCGCCGCGTGCTGCGGATAGGTGATGCAGGCGTGGAAATCGTCCGCGCCTACCGTATCGGCGGACAGGATCGAGCGGCTGACCAGCCCCGACACGATGCCGTTGAGCAGCCCGGAGGC
>DASVUT010000071.1:0-5331 GCA_036386955.1 Sphingomonas sp.
TAAGCCCCTCCCCTTCAGGGGAGGGGTTGGGGTGGGGCGTGTCACCGCGCACCCCCTCTTGCTCGTCAGGCCCCAACCCAACCCCTCCCTCGATGGGAAGGGGCTTGCCCTGATCCCCATACCCGGACCCCAGCCGCCACACGCCCCCATCCCAGCCGTAATGCGTCGCCGTCGACACCTCGCGCGCCAGGTCCATCCCCTCCAGCCCCGGCCAGCCCCGCGCCTGCGTCAGCAACGCCGCCACATCGAACTCACCGGTGGAGGAATGCGCGATCACGCCCGTGGGCGCACCGCCCTCCCGAATCCGCCGCGTCAGCGCGCGCGTATCCACCCCCGCCAGCCCGATGCGCCGGTGCCGCGCCATCCAACCGTCCAGCCGCTCGACCGCGCGGAAGTTCGACGGTGCGGTCGGCACCTCGCGCACGATCATGCCGACGGCGTGCGGCGCATCGGCCTCCACATCGTCGGGGTTCGCGCCGACATTGCCGATATGGGGAAAGGTGAACGCGACCATCTGCCCCGCGAAGGACGGGTCGGTCATGATCTCCTGATAGCCGGTCATCGCGGTGTGGAAGCACACTTCGCCCACCGCCGCGCCTTCCGCCCCGAAGCCATGGCCCCAGATCACCTCGCCCGATGCCAGCACCAAGCAACCGGTGGCGCCCCCAGGAACGTCAACGCGCACGGCGAAGGGTTGGGCGTCGGCCATGATGGGCGGGCACTCCTTGAGGGGGTAACGATGTCGCTAAGCCACGGCCGCTAGACCTGCCGCGCGCACGCGTCAATAAGGCCGCATGATTCGCGACACCATCAAAGCCGCCCAGATCGCCGCCATGAAGGCCGGCGACAAGGAAACCCGCAACGCCGTCAGCCTGATCCAGGCCGCCGTGAAGAATCGCGACATCGAAGCGCGGACCGGAAAGGCCCCCGCCGACGACGACGCGCTCGTCGTCGAGGTGCTGCAGAAGATGGTCAAGCAGCGCCGCGAATCGATCGACATGTACCGCAAGGGCGGCCGCGAGGAACTCGCCGCCGCCGAGGAGGCCGAGGTCGCCGTCATCGAACGCTTCCTCCCCACCCGCCTGACCGACGCCGAAACCACCGCCGCGATTCTGGCGATCAAGGCGGACCTGGGCGCGACGGGGATGAAGGACATGGGCGCCGTCATGGCCGAGCTGAAGGCGCGCCACGCGGCAAGCCTGGACATGAGCAAGGCGTCGGCGCTGGTGAAGGCGGCCCTGGCCTAAGCCCCGACTACTTGCCCCCTCCGGCTTGCGGGAGGGCCCTCCTTCTTTCCCTCCTCCCGCTTGCGGGAGGGGCTGGGGGAGGGCATGTCCGTAACCACCCATGACCCTCACCCCCGCCTTTCTCGACGAACTACGCGCCCGCACCTCGCTGTCGGCGCTCGTCGCCAAGACCGTGAAGCTGCAAAAGGCCGGGCGCGAGATGCGCGGCTGCTGCCCGTTCCATAACGAAAAGACCCCCAGCTTCTACGTCAACGACGACAAGGGCTTCTACCATTGCTTCGGGTGCAGCGCGCATGGCGACGCGATCCGGTGGATGACCGACCAGCGCGGCCTCCCCTTCATCGATGCGGTGAAGGACCTCGCGCAAGCCGCTGGAATGGAAGTCCCTTCCCCCTCCCCGCACGCCGCGCGCCAGGCCGAACGCGCCCGCGGCCTGCACGAGGTGATGGACGATGCCGCCCGCTGGTTCGCCGACCAGCTGAACGGCCTGGGGGGCTCCGAAGCCCGCGAGATCCTGAACAAGCGCGGCATCAACCCCGACACGGCCCGCGCCTTCGGCCTCGGCTTCGCCCCCGACGCGCGTGGCCGGCTGAAAACCGCGCTCGCCGACTATGGCGACCCGCTCCTGGTCGAGGCCGGGCTGCTGATCCAGGTCGATGGCAAGGACCCCTATGACCGGTTCCGCGGACGCCTGACCATCCCCATCCGCGACCCGCGCGGCCGCACGATTGCGTTCGGCGCACGGATCATCGGCGCGGGCGAGCCCAAATACCTCAACTCCCCCGATACCCCGCTCTTCGACAAGGGCCGCACGCTCTACAATCTCGATCGCGCGGCCACGCCCGCCCGCGCCGCCGCCCGGTTGTTCGTGGTCGAAGGCTATATGGACGTCATCGCGCTCGCCCAGGCCGGAATCGGCGAGGCCGTCGCCCCGCTCGGCACCGCGTTGACCGAGGCACAGCTCGAACGCCTGTGGCGCGTCGTCGATGTGCCCACGCTCTGTTTCGACGGCGACGCCGCGGGGCAGAAGGCCGCGCTCCGAGCCGCCCACCGCGCGCTCCCCCTGATGAAGCCCGGCCGCTCGCTCCGCTTCGTCACCATGCCCGCCGGGCAAGACCCCGACGATCTCGTCCGCGCACAGGGCAAGGCCGGGTTCGAGGCGGCGGTGGAGCAAGGCTGCGATCTCGTCACCTTCCTCTGGAACGCCGAACGCGCGCGCCACGACACCGCCTCCCCCGATGGCCGCACGCAGTTGAAGCAGGTGCTGCTCGATGCCACCGCCACCATCCCCCACCCGATCCTCCGGTCCGAATATACCCGCGCGATCAACGACCTGTTCTTCGCCGAGTTCGGCTGGAAGAAGCGCGAATGGAAGCCGGGCGAGGTCGCCACCGTCCGCGACGCGATGGCCGCGCTCCAGGCCGAAGGGCTCGGCCGCCCCGACGTGGCGCTGTTCCGCGCCGTCCTGCTCGGCCTCAGCCGCTATCCGGAGGTTCTGCGCGGCGAGGTGGAGACGCTGATCCGCCTGGAACTGCCCAACGCCTATCTTGAATCCTGGCTGCGCGTGCTGACCGACGCCGCGCTTGGCGGCGCGATGCTTGATGAATGCACGATCGAGACCATATTGTCACAGTCGAACGTTTCCCCGGTGGAGACGCGGAACCTGACCCACGATCTGGCCTTTTCCTTCTTCCACCGCGACGCGGATCGGGCCAAGGCGCAAGATGACCTGCATCAGGTCATCCATGTGCTGGCGTGGGAACAGGAGATCGCGCGCTCGCTACAGGCGGCGATCGACCGGTTCGCCGCCGACATGACGGAGGCGAACTGGCTGGAACAACAGCGGTTGATGGACGAAAAGGCCCGGCTCGACCGGCAGTTTCACGATTATCTGGAGCTCGCCCGCGAGGCGGCTTGAACAAGGCGACTTCTTGATGGCGAAGATGAACGGTGCAAATGGCGGTGGGGATGATGGTGTCGAGCTCGCCGACGCGCCGCTGATCGATCTGAACGATGCGGGCGTCAAGAAGGTGATCGCCCGCGCCAAGAAGCGCGGCTACATCACCTATGAGCAGCTGAACGAAGCCCTGCCGCAAGGCGAGATGTCGTCCGACCAGATCGAGGACATGACGTCGGCGTTGTCGGAAATGGGGATCAACATCGTCGAGAATGACGAGGTTGGCGAGGATGGCGAGACCGAGGAGCGCGCGGACGAGGCGGAGGAGGCCGAGGTCACCGACGACGGTTCCGCCGACGCGTCCGTGCCCGAAAAGAAGAAGGAGATCATCGACCGCACCGATGACCCTGTGCGCATGTACCTGCGCGAGATGGGCGCGGTCGAGCTGCTCAGCCGCGAGGGCGAGATCGCCATTGCCAAGCGGATCGAGGCGGGCCGCGACACGATGATCCTGGGGCTGTGCGAAAGCCCGATCACGTTCAACGCGATCATCGACTGGTCCAACGCGCTCAACGAAGGCACGATGCAGCTGCGCGAGATCCTCGATCTCGACGCCATGCTGTCCAAGGGCCCGTCGGCCGAACAGGTCGAGGGCGCCGAAGAGGACGAATCGGGCGAGATCAGCGAAAAGACCGCCGGTGCCAGCTTCAAGGAAGAGGCCGAGCCCGAGGAAGCCCCCGTCGCCGAGGATGACGACGAGCTGACCGAGCGCCGCGCCCCGCGCCCGTCCGACGACGAGGACGAGGACAATACGCTGTCGCTCGCGCAGATGGAGGAACAGCTCAAGCCGATCGCGCTCGAGCGGTTCGCCAGCATCACGGCGCTCTACAAGAAATTCTCCAAGCTCCAGCTCAGCCGGCTGGGGGCGATGGGGGCTGGCGGCGAGCTGTCGGCCGCCGACGAGCGCAAATACCACCGCCTGCGCGAAGAGCTGACCGCCGAGGTCGAGAGCGTTCAGTTCCACAACGCCAAGATCGAATATCTCGTCGACCAGCTCTACGCCTTCAACCGCCGGCTGACCGCGTTGGGTGGGCAGATGCTGCGCCTGGCCGAGCGTCACAAGGTGCCGCGCAAGGACTTCCTGGACCGGTATGTCGGGCACGAACTCGACGACACCTGGCTCCAGACCGTCGGCAAGCTCGACAAGAAATGGACCGCGTTCGTCCGCGACGAAGGTCCCTCGGTCGACCGCATCCGCGTCGAGATCGGCGAGATTTCGCAGCAGACGGGCATGGCGCTCGGCGAGTTCCGCCGCATCGTCAACATGGTGCAAAAGGGCGAGCGCGAGGCACGGATCGCCAAGAAGGAGATGGTCGAGGCGAACCTGCGCCTCGTGATCTCGATCGCCAAGAAATACACCAACCGCGGCTTGCAGTTCCTGGACCTCATCCAAGAAGGCAATATCGGCCTGATGAAGGCGGTCGATAAGTTCGAATATCGCCGCGGCTACAAGTTCTCGACCTATGCGACCTGGTGGATTCGCCAGGCGATCACCCGCTCGATCGCGGACCAGGCGCGCACGATCCGCATCCCGGTCCACATGATCGAGACGATCAACAAGCTGGTGCGCACCAGCCGCCAGTTCCTCCACGAACAGGGCCGCGAGCCGACCCCTGAGGAAATGGCCGAGCGCCTGAGCATGCCGCTCGAGAAGGTGCGCAAGGTGATGATGATCGCCAAGGAACCGATCTCCCTCGAAACGCCGATCGGCGACGAGGAGGATAGCCACCTAGGCGATTTCATCGAGGACAAGAACGCCGTCATCCCCGTCGATGCCGCGATCCAGGCGAACCTCAAGGAAACGGTCACGCGCGTGCTGGCGTCGCTGACCCCGCGCGAGGAACGCGTGCTGCGCATGCGCTTTGGCATCGGCATGAACACCGACCACACGCTGGAGGAGGTCGGCCAGCAGTTCAGCGTTACGCGCGAACGCATCCGCCAGATCGAGGCAAAGGCGTTACGCAAGCTGAAGCATCCGAGCCGGTCGCGCAAAATGCGGTCGTTCTTGGATCAATAGGCAAGAAGCGGGGCCCGGGATCACGTCCGGGGTGACGATTAGTCGGTGAAGGATGCCGCGGTTCCGATCCTCCCCCATTCATGGGGGAGGTGGCATGCGAAGCATGACGG
>DASVUT010000072.1:0-3065 GCA_036386955.1 Sphingomonas sp.
GCAACTCCTACTTAGCTGGGGGAGATTGCCCCGTGAGGCACCGCCCGGTGCCGCCGGTTGAGCAAACAAGGGGAATGGCATGAAGAAGATCGTTATCGGCGTGGCACTGGCCGCGATGCTGACCGCGTGCGGCGGGGGCGGATCGGCGAACAATGCCGCCGATACCGTCGCGCTGAACGAGGTTTCGATCAACGAAGGCGCGAGCGACGAATTCCTCACGAGCAACGAGACGCTGACGAACGACACGGCGATCGACAATGCCGCGCTCGGCAACGACACGGGCACGGCGGCGGAGCCCGCCAACACGTCGGCAGCCGGCAACGCTCTGTAACCACCAGGATCGCGGCGCATCGCGCGCCGCTCAAGCGACCGCCTTCGAGTAAGCTCCCTAGGCGAACCTCAGGCCCGGTGCCTCCGCGCACCGGGCCTCATCTTGTCGGTCAGGCGGCCAGCGCCGCCGCCTCGGTGTCCGCGATCCACCCGCCGCCCAGCACGCGCTCGTCGGCATAGAACACCGCCGCCTGTCCGGGCGCGACGCCATATTCGGGCGCGTCGAACACGACCCGCCACGACTCCCCGCCACCGATCAGTCGCGCGGGCACCGGCTTGGCCATCGATCGCACCTTGACGGTGAGCGGACCGTCCAGCGGCCCTAATATGTTGAGCTCTTCCACCCGCGCCGCCGCCACCGCCAGCGCGGCGCGCGGGCCGACCACGACGCGCCCCGCCTCGGGCTCCAACCGCACCACATAAAGCGGCTCGGGCGTGCCCCCGATCTCCAGCCCGCGCCGTTGCCCGACCGTGTAATGCACCAGCCCGCGATGCCGCCCCAATGTGCGGCCGTTCAGGTCGACGATGTCGCCGGTGCGCTCGGCTTCCGGCCGCAATCGCTTGACGAGCGCGGCATAATCGCCGTCGGGGACGAAGCAGATGTCCTGGCTGTCGGGCTTGGTCGCGACGCCCAGTTCCAGCTCGGCCGCCACCTCGCGCACCCGCGCCTTGGGCAAGCCTCCCAATGGAAAGCGCAGGAAATCGAGCTGCGCGCGCGTCGTCGCGAACAGAAAATAGCTCTGGTCGCGCGCCGGATCGGCCCCGCGGTGAAGCTCTGGCCCGCCCGGCCCGGCCACGCGGCGGACATAATGGCCCGTCGCCAGGCAATCGGCGCCCAGATCGCGCGCGAGCGCGAACAGATCGGTGAACTTGGGGCCGATATTGCACTGCACGCACGGGATCGGCGTCCGTCCGGCGAGATATTCGTCGGCGAAGCGATCGACCACCTGGGTGCGGAAACGCGACTCATGATCGAACACATAGTGCGCGATGCCCAGCCGGTCGCACACCGCGCGCGCATCGCGGATATCGGCGCCCGCGCAGCACGCGCCCGCACGCCGCGTCGCTTCGCCATGATCGTAGAGCTGGAGCGTGATGCCGATCGTCTCGGCCCCGGTCGCATGCGCCAGCGCCGCCACGACCGAGCTGTCGACCCCGCCAGACATCGCCACCACGATGCGCCGCCCGGCCAGATCGCCGTCGCCTAGCTGGAAATCGCGCATCGTCACGCCTGCGCAGATAGGCGCGCGGGCCGCGTTAGGGAAGGTTCACGATCCCCTACCGCGCGCTTTACGTCGCCTTCAGCCCCTACGGGCTAGAGCGTCGATCCCGCCAGTGGAGCTTGCCGCGTTGGACCTCAGTTTTCGTATCACGTCCGACATGCTGGCCCCGGCGCGCGAATTGGCCGTGCTGCCGGGCGACCTTGCCGCGTTGCTCATCACGGTGGCGGCGCGACAGGCGGACAGTTCCACCGCGCGCATCCAGATGATCCTCGATGCGCCAGCGGTCGTCCAGGACCGGTTCGCGCCGATCGAGGGCAGCTTCAACGCCGCCGTCGCGCACGCCCTGGCGCACTGGAAGCACGACACGGCCGGTCGCGACCGATGAACGCGCCGTTTACCTCGGCACTTGACCTCATCTTCAAGGGCCAACGCTATTCCGACCAACAAGAGGGCAAGAGCCCCGCTTCGCATCCTCAAGGACCCCGAATGATCGAGAACCAGAAGATCCGCCCTGCCAAGGTCATCGGTCCGCTGGGCGAACCGCTGACCATCGACAGCCTGCCGCCCCCCGATACCACGCGTTGGGTCGTGCGGCGCAAGGCGGAGGTGGTGGCCGCGGTCAATGGCGGGCTGTTGTCGGTGGACGAGGTGTGCGAACGCTATCGTCTGACGGTGGAGGAGTTCGCCGGGTGGCAGCGCGCCATCGACCGGTCGGGCATGCCAGGCCTGCGCGTCACCCGCATCCAGCATTACCGCTCGCTCTACGAACGCCAGCAGAAGTATTGAGGGTCGGGGGTGGAACAATCCAGGTTACCACACGTCTCTCCGCTATGCCCGTCTGACGGGTGCAACGGAGGGATAGTATCATGGGCTTTATCATCTGGCTGATCGTCGGCGGTATCATTGGCTGGCTGGCCAGCATGGTCATGAGGACCGATGCGCAACAGGGTATCTTCCTCAACATCATCGTAGGCATCGTCGGGGCGTTCATCGGTGGGCTGATCTTCGGCGGCTCGATCAATGCCGGGATCACGATCTACACGGTGCTGAGTTCGCTGGTCGGCGCGATCATCCTGCTCGCGATCGTCAACCTAGTCCGCCGCGGCCGGGTCCGCTAACCGCACCACATCGGTTCGTCACGCAAAAGGCCGCGGGAGCAATCCCGCGGCCTTTTGTTATTCGCTTGATCCTCCCCCGTTCACGGGGGAGGTAGCGAGCGTAGCGAGACGGAGGGGGCAGGGACGCATGAACCGACATCACGCGCCCGCCCCCTCCGGCGCTTCGCGCCACCTCCCCGCTGCGCAGGGGAGGATCGTGGGGTGAGGGCTCCTCCCCGTGAACGGGAAAGGAGATCGATGGCTCAATTCAACAAAAAGCGCACCGCCAGCATCACCGTCACATCCTTCTCGCCCGCCACGATCTCGGTCGGCGCATCCGCCCGCTGGGCGCGCAAATAGACAGGCGACGGACTGGGGCTGCCCGCGTCCTGCCCGGCTTCCGCGATCGAGATCA
>DASVUT010000073.1:0-7112 GCA_036386955.1 Sphingomonas sp.
TAACCTGGGCGGTCGTTCTTGTAGGTGAGGTAATAGGCGTGTTCCCACACGTCGTTGCCGAGCAGCGGGGTGCCGCGGTCGGGCACGACGTCCATCAGGGGATTGTCCTGATTGGGGGTGCTGGTGACTTTCAGCGTGCCGTCGGCGTCGGCGATCAGCCAGGCCCAGCCGGAGCCGAATTGCCCTGCGCCCTTGGTGTTGAACTGTTCCTTCAGCTGGTCGAGGCCACCGAAATCGCGGGTGATCGCGTCGGCGAGCTTGCCCGATGGCGTGCCGCCGCCCTGCTTCATGCTCTTCCAGAAGAAATCGTGGTTCCAATAGCCGCCGCCATTGTTGCGCACCAGCGGCGGCAGGGTGGAGATCATGCCGAGAATGTCCTCGATCGACTTGTCCGCGAGCTTGGGGTCGGCGGCGACGCCCTCGTTGAGCTTGGCGGTGTAGGCGGCGTGGTGCTTGTCGTGGTGGAAGGTCATGGTTTCGGCCGAGATCACGGGCTCCAGCGCGTCGTAGGCGTAAGGGAGCGGGGGAAGTTCGAATGCCATGGCGGTTCTCCGTGGGTGATGCCGCGCCGTCTTGGTCACTCGCGCCGCGCTACGCAACCGTTCCGATGAGGTCGTGGCGACGCAGAGCATGGCGGAGCTGGTCATAGGACAGGCCGAGCGCGTCGGCGGTGGTGCGCTGGTTGAAGCGGTGTTCGGCAAGCGCGCGGGCGAGCAGTTCGCGCTCGAACCGGGCGACGCGGCTCTTGAAATCGGACGGGCCGGCTTCGCAGGCGATCACCGGCTCCTCCCCCTCACCCGGCGCGGGGCGTGGTGGTGGGGGTGCCGACGCCTTGCCGCCGCCGGGACGATAGGGCGAGTCGAAGGGGTCGAGCTCGATCCGGTCGACCGGGCCGCCGCCGTCCCAGCGATAGACCGCGCGTTCGACGACATTGCGGAGTTCGCGCACATTACCGGGCCAGCCATAGCCGGTCAGCGCGTCGAGCGCGGTGGGGCCGAAGCCAGGCCAGCGATCCCAGCCGATCTCGGCGGCCATGCGGCGTCCATAATGGTCGGCGAGAACCAGAACGTCGCCGGCGCGGGCGCGCAAGGGGGGCAAGGTCACGACCTCGAACGACAGCCGGTCGAGCAGATCGGCGCGGAATTCATGCGCGTCGACCTTGTCGGGCAGATGTTCGTTGGTGGCCGCGACGATGCGGACGTCGACGCGGATCGGGCGCGACGAGCCGATGCGCGTCACCTCGCCATATTCGACCGCGCGTAGCAGCCGTTCCTGCGCCGCCATCGACAGATTGCCGAGTTCGTCGAGGAAAAGCGTGCCGCCATCCGCCTCCTCGAAGCGCCCGGTGCGCGCCTTGGTCGCGCCGGTGAAGGCGCCTGCCTCATGCCCGAACAATTCCGCCTCGATCAGCGACTCGGGCAGCGCGGCGCAGTTCATGATGACGAGCGGCTGATCCCAGCGCGGTGACAGGCGGTGGAGCCGTTCGGCGACCAGTTCCTTGCCCGTGCCGCGTTCGCCGATGACGAGCACGGGACGGTCGAGCGCGGCCGCCCGGCTGGCGCGTTCGAGCGCGTCGAGGAACGCCCCCGAATTGCCGATGACCTGAGACGCGCGTTCCATGCGCAAGGATTGGCGGATTTCACCAACACTTGGCAAGTGTGCCAGCGCAGCCGCTCGGCCAGAATCTTACAACCCGTTCATATCGTGAGATTTTCGCATTTGGCACGGCCCCTGCAATGATGTCGGCAAGCACCGCGATCGCGGGCCACACCAAGAGGGAGCAACCACCATGAAGACCGATCTGATCCGCACCGCCACCACCATTGCGCTGACGCTGGTGACCAGCGCCACCTTCATCCTGGGTGCGGTCGGCCCCGCCCAGGCGGGCGCGACGGCATCCACAAGCGCCCCGATCACGACCGCGGCGCAGCTGGCCTGATCGACGCCGCCAGCCCCATATTTTCGGAGTTTTGCATATAATGGGTATCTTCTCCCGCACCCGCGACATCGTTGCCGCCAACTTCGCCGACTTGGTCGAGAAGGCGGAAGACCCCGCCAAGATGATCCGCATGATCATCCTGGAGATGGAGGAAACGCTGGTCGAGGTGCGCGCATCGGCGGCGCGCACGATCGCCGATCAAAAGGAGATGCGGCGCCACGTCACCAAGCTGGAGGCGCTGCAGCTGAGCTGGACCGAGAAGGCCGAGCTGGCGCTGAGCAAGGACCGTGAGGACTTGGCCAAGGCAGCCCTGGTCGAGCGGCAGAAGGCGTTCGACATGGCCGACCAGCTGAAGGCGGAGATCGAAGTGCTCGACGATGCGCTGCGCGCGTCCGAAGAGGACATCGCCAAGCTGCAGGGCAAGCTGCGCGAGGCGCGCACCAAGCAGGCCAATGTGCAGACGCGGCTGGAGACGGCCAACAACCGGTTCCGCCTGCGCGACATGTATGCCGGTGCCAAGACGCAGGACGCGTTCAGCCGGTTCGACCAGCTGGAACGCCGCGCCGACGAAGCCGAAGGACGCGCCGAGGCGATGGGCCTGGGTGTTGTCCGGTCGCTGGAAGAAGAGATCGCGGACCTGCGCGCGTCGGACAAGGTCGATGCCGATCTGGCGGCGCTGAAGGCGCGGTTGCAGAACAACACGAACAGGGAGGGCTGAGATGACGCCGATCATCATCTGCGCGATCCTGTTCGTGGGGCTGCCCTGGGTCATTCTCCATTACGTGACCAAGTGGAAGCAGGCGCCCAAGATCACCCAGGAGGACGAAAACTTACTGGACGAGATGTACCAGCTCGCCCGCCGGCTGGAGGGCCGGGTCGAGGTGGTCGAGCGCATCGTCGCCGCCGACAATCCCGAATTCAACCGTGGCCTGACCGGCTCGCCGTCTGATTACCGGCCGAGCCTGGACAAGCCCCGCACCTCATCGCGCTTCGAAGGGATGAACTGAGATGGCCGCCCGTACGAAATTCTATCTCAACACGCAGGATGCCAAGTGGAAGGGCGTGTGCGCCGGCATCGCCGACTATACCGGCGTGGAGCCTCTCTGGATCCGGCTGGGTGCCGCCGCCATGGCCGTGATCGCACAGCAATGGTGGATCGTCATCGCCTATTTCGTGATCGCCTGGGTCGCCGAGGACAAGCCGAACGGCCTGTACCAGGACCCCGCCGACGCCAAGTTCTGGCAGGGTGTACGCACCAACACGAAGCGCTCGACGACCGAGGTCCGGTCCAAGTTCCGCGAACTCGACCGGCGCCTGGCCGATATCGAGCTGCACTATACCAGCCGCAACACGCAGCTGGCCGATCAGATCGACGCGCTGCGCTGAACCGCGCGCCTCAACAGGGGAATGGGACAATGGACTGGGGTGGACCGGGTTTCGTCATCGCGCTGGTCGCGATCTCGACCATCGGGTGGGTGGTGAACAACTGGATCAGGGCGCGGCACGGCTACGCCCCCAGCGACGATTGGGGCAACACGGTCAAGCGCACCGACATCGAGGACGCGCGCAAGGTCGAGCTGCTGACGAGCGAGAACGACAAGCTGCACGGCCAGGTCGGGCGGCTGGAGGAGCGGATCGCGGTGCTCGAGCGGATCGCGACCGACCCCGCCGAACGCACCGCGCGCGCCATCGACGCGCTGCGCGACCGGTAAGGAGAGGACGATGCTGGAGTTCATCGGCGCGAACCAGCCCCTGATCGTCATGCTGGCCCTGATCATCCTGGCCATCGTCGCGATCGGGTGCGCGCTGGAAGGGTTTCGGGTGTGGACGGTGCACCGCGAGAAGATGGCGGGTGCCCTCAACGCCCAGGCCGCGGAGAAGGCGGCGCAATATGCCGCGCAGAACGCGCAACTGGAACAGCGGGTGCGGGTGCTGGAGCGCATCGCGACCGACCGCGGCGGCGACCTGGCACTGGAGATCGACCAGTTGCGCGACGCGCGCGCGGTCAACTGACCTATAAGATAGGGGAGCGACGATGAACGTGTACGCAATGGTGGTCCTGATCGTGTTGATCACGACCATCGGGAATGTGCTGAGCAAACGGTACCAGGCGCTGAGCAAGCAGAAGCTGGGCACGGCCAAGGGGATCGATGTGCAGCGCGATGCCCATGAGATGCAGCAGCTGAAGGACCGGATCGCGGTTCTGGAACGCGTGATCACCGACAATCATGGCAGCCTTGGCCTCGATCGCGAGATCGAGCGGCTGCGCGACCGCTGAAACCTGGCGCTGAAAGGAGGACGGGCGATGACCCCAGAAGCGATGTACGTGACGCTGGCGCTGTCGGGGCTGGCGAGTGTGGGCACGGTGACCGCCGCGACGCTGGCGGGATGGCGCGGGTGGCTGCAGCTGAAGGCGCACGAGCTGGAGCAGGTGCAGACGGGCAACGCCCCGGTGCCAAGCGCCGGATCGCGGATCGAGATCGCGGACCTGAAGGAACGCATCCGCAAGCTGGAGGCGATCGCGGCCGGCGTTGACCTGTGATCATTGCCGGGCGGCCGTCCAGCGCCTAGCTGCGACGCCATGGCAGAGCTTTCCGCGATCGCCGAGGACTATGCGTTCCTCGACCCCGACGACCGATACAGGCTGTTGATCGACCTGGGCCGCGAGCTGGAGCCGATGCCCGCCGCGCTCAAGACCGACGCGACGCTGGTGCGGGGGTGTTCGGCATCGGTGTGGGTCTATCCGACCGGATCGGGCGAGCGGTTGCACTTCCTGGCCGATTCGAACGCGGCGATCACCAAAGGGATCATCGCGCTGGTGCTGACGGCGGTGCAGGACCGGGCACCGGCGGACATATTGGCGACCGACATCGAAGCGGCGCTGGAGCCGTTCGAGCTGAAGGCGCAGCTGAGTTCGAACCGGACGCAGGGTATTCCGAACATGATCGCGCAGATCAGGGAAACGGCGGCGCGTTACGCGTGAGTTGACGGACGTGGGATCAAGCCGAGTTCGGCTGCTACCGTTTCGATCGGCGTGCCGGGCGCGACCAGGCGCCATTCGCCCGGGCGAGTCGTATCGATCGCGACGACCATGCGTTTGGGACAGAGGCCGAGGCACTTCACCTCGACCACGCCGGCCGCGGCCTTGCGGCCCTTCTTGAACCCGAGATAACGGCGCAGCGCCTTGGCGAGAGAGGTGTGGCCCTTGTCGCCGAAGCCGCCGCCGACCTTCTTTGAGCATTTGCCGCAGACCAGGACCGCGCCGATCCAGCGGGCGGGGACGATCCTCATCGGCCGGTGGCGGCGGCCCTGCCCTCTTCGGCGGTGCGCAGCACGTCCCAGGCCGCCTGGATCGACTGGAACCGGGTCGCGGCGGCGGGGTCGCCGGGGCGGACGTCGGGGTGATTTTCCTTGGCAAGGCGACGCCAGGCGGCGCGGATCGCGTCGAAATCGGCGTCGCTTTCCAGCCCCAGCAGTTCCAGCGCACGCATCTCGTCGCGCGAGCGGGTGCCGTCGCCGGGCGCGCCCCAGGCATAATGGCCCGATGCGGCATAGCCGGCCGAGGTCCGCCGCTCCGCCCCTTCACGCGTGGCGGCCTCCTCGGCATCAAGGCCTTCGAAGTAATTCCAGCCGCGGTTGTATTCGGCGGCGTGCGCCTGGCAGAAGTGCCAGCGGTCAGGGCTGTTGGGCGATTTGGGCGCGGGGCAATCGCCGGGCGCGGTGCAGCCGTGGCGATCGCACAGCCGCACGGTCTGCGCAGCCCTGCCCGAGCCATAGCCCCGCCAGCGGGGAAAGCCCCAGTCGTTTGATCGGGTGGGAATGCGCGCCATGAACCGGCCGAGATAACCCGTTGCCGCGCGAGCGCAATGGCATGGGCGATAACCGGTGCTTCCGTCGGGACGCGAACCGGGCTAGGGCGAGCGGGCCAGAGGGTTGGACGGCCGCGGGTACTTTCGGGTGCGCGAGGAAAGTCCGGGCTCCGCGGAACAACGGTGCCGGGTAACGCCCGGCGGGGGCGACCCCAGGGAAAGTGCCACAGAGAGCAGACGGCTAAGGCTTAGGCCCAGTCACGGTGAAAGGGTGCGGCAAGAGCGCACCGCGCGCCTGGTAACAGGGGCGGCACGGCAAACCCCACCGGGAGCAAGACCGAATAGGGATGGCATGGGGTTCGCCCCGGGGCGTGTTCCCGCCTGCCGTCCGGGTTGGTCGCTGGAGGCGGCGCGCAAGCGTTGTCGTAGAGGAATGGCCGTCCATCACCTTTGGGTGAGGACAGAACCCGGCTTATAGACCCTCTGGCACTTCATCGTCGCGCGAGGCCAAGGGGTCTCAGTCGTCGCCCTGGGGCCTCGGCAGCAGCAGCGCGAGCAGGATCATGCGGCATTCGGCGTCGATCTCTCCGTCGATCAGTTCCGGGCGGAAACGGCGCTGGAACGCCATGATCGCGGCCATGCGCTCGGTCACGTCATAGCCGAAGCGTTCGAGCGCCAGGCAAAAGCCACCCTCGGTCCAGCCGGGATCGACCAGGTTCTTGGTCGGGCGCGGGAGCGCCAGGCGGCGGCGGGCCAGTTCGTGCCACGGGAACAGCTCGCCCGGATCGCGCTTGCGCGCAGGGGCCACGTCCGAATGACCGACGATGTTCCCGCGCGTGATCTCGTACCGCTCCTTGATCTCGGCGACGAGCGGGAGAAGCGAGGACATTTGTTCGGGCGTGAACGGGCGGTAGCCCCATTCATGCCCGGGATTGACGATCTCGATCCCGACACTGGCCGAATTGACGTCGGTGACCCCGCGCCAGTGCGAGGACCCCGCGTGCCAGGCACGCTTGTCTTCCGCGACGAGGCGGACGATCGTGCCGTCCTCGTCGATCAGATAATGCGACGACACCCCGGCGTCGGGATCGCGCAGCCGGGCGATCGCCGACGCGCCGTCCTGCATGCCGGTATAATGGAGCACGATCATGCTGATGGGCAGCGCGCGCGCGTTGAAGTTGGGCGAAGGCGCGTCGATGATCGTCAATTGCGTAGCTCCCCATCCGCCTTGCGCGCGGTGCGGATGGTGACGATCGCCACCCCCACCATCGCGATCCCGCCGCCCAGCAGCATCAATAGCGTCAGCGGGCTGCCGAAGTAATAGCTGGCGGCAAATACCGACAGGACCGGTGCCGCCAGCGTCA
>DASVUT010000074.1:0-2835 GCA_036386955.1 Sphingomonas sp.
GCTCAGCGGCACAGCGTGCAGATGCGCCAGATACACCGCCACCGTAACGTTCGCGGCCGCGCTCGCCGCCCGGAACACCGACACCGCCAGCGGCAGCACGACGCCAGCCTCCGCTCGCCCGACGCCCAGCGGCCCTGCCGCCTCAATCATCGCAGGGAGCGACGCGAGCGAGGATTGCGTGCTGACCGCCACGATCTGCGCCGGGATCGCCGCGCGCGCGAACGCCAGGGGCGACAATCGCCCGCCGACCGCCACCAGCACATAAGCGAGCCCCGCCGTCACCAGGCACGCGGCGATCACCAGCAGCACATAATGGATCAGCGCCCCCGCCGCGCCGATGCCGGTACGCGCGCCTACCGCCAGCGCCAGCGCGAATACGCCGACCGGCGCGACCCACAACACCCATTGCACGATCACCAGCATCGCCTGCACGACGCCACGAAAGAACAGCTGGATCGCCCCGCGCAGCTCGGGCTCGATCCGGCTGACGGCAAATCCGAACAGCGCGGCAAAGATCACCAGCGGCACCATCGCCGTGTCCGCCGCCGCCTTGAGCGGGTTGGTGGGGATGATGTTGGCCAACCAGTCGGCCGTCGTGCCGATCGCCGGCGGCGCGCCGGCCGTGTCGCGCAGCGCGGCGGCCTCGGCGGAGATCGGCCACCATGACAGCGCCAGCGTCGTCAGCGCCGCGCTGATCAGGCACGCCGCGACCAGCAGCACCGCGAACCATCCCAGCGCCCGCCCAGCGACCGACCCGCCCTTCGCCCCGTCGGCGGCCGAGACAATGCCGGTGACCAGCAGCGAAAACACCAGCGGCACCACCGTCATCGTCAGCGCATCGAGCCAAAGCTTGCCGACCGGTTGCGCGACAGCCATCACGGATCCAGCCGCCGGGTGCCCGGCCAGCGCCGCGCCCGCGATCAGGCCCAGCACCAGCCCGGCCAGGATTCGGGCTGACAGGCCCGTCATCGATGATGGCTTTCGCGAACGATCGTCACCCCTCGCGGATCACGCAAGCGCCCACCGCCGCGATCCGATCGACATCGGCATAGGCCTCATTTCCCAGCTCGTCGCCGAAGATGTCGGGGTCCAGCTCATGATAGTCCAGGCGACACCCCAGCGCGGGCAGCGCCGCCTCCAGATGCGGGCGCAACACGTCCTCCCCGCGCACGATCGACACGCCCGTATGCATGATCAAGCGCCCTTGGGGATGCAGCTTGCGCGCGCCCGCCAGCACCCAATCGAGCGACAATCGCGCCCCGTACAGATCGCCGCCGTCACGATAGGCGCGGGCATCGGGGTCGATCATGAACGGAGGGTGCGTGACGATCAGGTCGAACTGGCCGTCGACCTTCGTAGGCGTGGTCGCTTCGACCGTGGCTGCGTCCAGCCCCGCATGCGCCGCGTTGATCGCCGCCAGGAACAACGCCTTGGGGTTGATGTCGGCCAAGGTCAGTCGGGCCTGCCGCTGGTGAACCGCCGCCGTGATCCCGCCGACACCCGCGCCCGCTGCATAGTCCAGAATGCGCGCACCCTCGCCCAGCACCTGCGCTCGGGCCTGGATGTAATCGGCGAACCGGTAACTGTCGGGGCCAAGAAACACCGCGTCGTGCGCCGTCGTCGGATAAGCGGAATGGAGGAACAGCGTGTCGTGGACGCTCGACACGCGTACCCGCGATCGAAAGCGTCCATCCTCCTCCTGCACCACCACACCAGCATCGCGCAAAGGCGGGAACATGGCAGGCGACAGCACCTCCGGGTCGAACGGCAGGCTCCAACCGAACACGTCCTCGACCGATCGCGCGACCTGCCGATCCGGCCGCGCAACGACGCGCGCATGGCTGGCGGGCGTCGTCGTTACGAAGCGGTAATTTCGCTGGCTCAGTTGATCGAGAAGGCCGTGGAGCGCCGCCGAAACTGCCTCGCCGCCGCCGTCGCCTTGCGCAAAATCCATCATGTCATTCCCGGTTCGATGACCACCATTTGGATCAAGGTGGCGCGTGAAACTACGGGATCGGCAACGATCATTCGCTGAATTGGATCAACATCGGGCGCATGAACATGCAAGCAGCGGGGCTCGCCTCACTCCACGGTCACCGACTTGGCCAGATTGCGGGGCTGGTCGACATCGGTCCCCTTCAGCACCGCGACGTGATAGGCGAGCAGCTGAACCGGCACGGCATAGACGATCGGCGCGATCAGCGGGTGGACGCGCGGCATCGCGATCGTCGCGATGCAGTTCTCTCCGGCCGCCGCGATCCCTTGCGCATCGCTGATCAGGATCACCTTGCCGCCGCGCGCCTGCACTTCCTGCATATTGCTGATCGTCTTGTCGAACAGCGGACCCGTCGGCGCGATCACGATCACCGGCACGGCTTCGTCAATCAGCGCGATCGGACCATGCTTCATCTCGCCCGCCGCATAGCCTTCGGCGTGAATGTAACTGATTTCCTTGAGCTTCAGCGCCCCTTCAAGCGCCAAGGGGTAATCGGTACCGCGTCCCAGATACAAAACGTCGCGCGCGCCGGCGACTGCCCCGGCCATGGCCTCGATCGCCTCGTCCTGCGCCAGCGCGGCATTGATCGCGGCCGGGGCCTCGGCCAACTGCTCGACGATCTCCAGCTCCTCTTCCACCGACACCAGCCCGCGCGCGCGGGCCAGATTGGCGGCCAGCGCGGCAAGCACCGCGAGCTGACACGTGAACGCCTTGGTCGATGCCACCCCGATCTCCGGCCCGGCATGCGTCGGCAGCAGCAGGTCCGCTTCGCGCGCCATGGAGCTGGTCGGCACGTTACACACCACCGCGATCCGCTGTCGCTCAACCCGCGCATGGCG
>DASVUT010000075.1:0-2223 GCA_036386955.1 Sphingomonas sp.
CGCGACCCAGGCGAGATCGAGGGCGGCCGATCCGAAGCGGCGGATGCCGGCGACCTGCGGCGCGACCGCACCGAAGATGCGGCTCCACTGCACGAAGTCGCCATGCCCCATGAACGGGATGCCCGTCGCGATCAGCGCTTCCGACATCTCGCGCCGCGAGGACACGCGTAGGCGCTGGTCGGTCAGCCACGCGCCCCGGCCCTTTTCGGCCCAGAAGCTCTCGTCGGTCAGCGGCTGGTACACGATGCCGGTCGTGATCTCGCGCTTGCCGTTGGGCATCGGCTCCTCGACCGCGATCGAGGTGCAGAAATGCGGGATGCCGTGGAGGAAGTTGGTCGTCCCATCCAGCGGATCGACGATGAAGCGCGGCTTGGACGGATCGCCCGCCACCTCGCCGCGCTCCTCCATCAGGAACCCCCAATCGGGCCGCGCGCGCGACAGCTCCTCATAGATGGTCTGCTCGGCGCGCTGATCCGCCATGGTCACGAAATCGGCGGGCCCCTTGCGGCTGACCTGCAACTGCTGGACCTCGTTGAAGTCGCGCCGCAACCGCGGCGCCGCTTTGCGCGCCGCGCGTTCGATGACGGTCATCAGGCCGGAATGGGATGGCATAGACAAACTCCGTTTGCCCTCTCCCTACAGGGGAGAGGGACAGGCGCGGAACGCGCCAGGGTGAGGGCCTTCTTACCTTTGCGCTCTCCCGCTCTTCGCGGGAGAGGGTTGGGTGAGGGCCTTCTGCTTCTACTCGGCCCGTCGCGGGCAAAGCCCGCGTCGTCGGACGAGCTACGCTCACCGGCCGGGCGGCGGCCAGTGCGAATAGCTCGCTATCCGTCTCAGTCCGCCCGCCGCACGTACGTCTGCTCATACACGTCCACCACGATCCGGGTTCCCGCGCCGATATGCGGCGGCACCATCACGCGCACACCATTGTCGAGCACGGCGGGCTTGTAGCTGGAAGACGCGGTCTGCCCCTTCACCACCGCGTCGGCCTCGACGATCATCGCCTCGATGGTGCTCGGCAGTTCGACCGAGATCGGCCTCTCGTCATACAGCTCCAGCACCACGTCCATGCCGTCCTGCAGAAACGCGGCCGCATCGCCCAGGATGCCGGCATCCAGCGTGATCTGTTCGTAATTGTCCTTGTCCATGAACGTCAGCGCATCGCCGTCGCGGAACAGGAACTGGAAATCCTTCGTGTCCAGCCGCACCCGCTCGACGCTCTCGGCGGACCGGAAGCGGACATTGTTCTTGCGCCCGTCGATCAGGTTCTTCAGCTCGACCTGCATATAGGCGCCGCCCTTGCCGGGCTGCGTGTGCTGGATCTTGACCGCGCGCCAGATGCCGCCTTCATATTCGATGATGTTGCCCGGACGGATTTCGACGCCGCTGATCTTCATGAGGGTTCCCGCTGGAAAGAGCTGGAGCCGGGGCTCCTATGGCCGGGCGATCTAGCGGCGGGCGTCGCGTCCGACAAGCAGGGGATAGGGATTGACGGGCTCGCCCTGGTACCAGCGTTCGCCCGCGCGCATCCGGGCGATGCCGAAATGCAGGTGCGTATTGCCCGACCCGGCGTTGCCGGTGTCGCCGACGAAGCCGATCCCCTGGCCCGCGCGCACCTGCTGCCCCTCGCTCAATCCCGGCGCATAGCCAGCCAAGTGGGCGTAATAATGGCTCCACCCCCGATCGGGTGACCGTATATAGACCGTCAGCCCACCTGCCCTGCTCTGGAACAGCTTTTCAACCGTTCCAGCGGCCGCCGCGAGCACCGGCGTGCCGCCTGCGGCCGGGATGTCGATCGCCTGGTGATGCCGCGCACCGCCTCCGCGGCTGTCACCCCAAGTATCCTGCAGCGCCGCCGGCAGCACGCCGACGACCGGCATCACCAGCGCGTCGCCCCGCGTCACCGGCTGCTCGATCCGCGCCTTGACGCGCGCGACGGGGCTCGCCTCGGTCGATCCGAACGACAGCATCGACGCGAACGCCAGCACGGCCAGGACGATCACGCCAAGGATCGTCCAGCCGAGCTTGCTCACGCCGTCACGCCTGGAACAGCGCCGGCGTTCCCGCCTTCACCATCAGCGCCAGCCGCGCGGCGTCCCAGTTGGTCAGCCGGATGCATCCGTTGCTCTCCGCCCGCCCGATCTGCTGCGGCTCGCTCGTGCCATGGATCCCGTAATGCTCCTTGCTCAGATCGATCCAAACCACGCCGACCGGGTTGTTCGG
>DASVUT010000076.1:0-2432 GCA_036386955.1 Sphingomonas sp.
AGGGCGGCGGCAATATACTTGTCGTCGTCCGTCACCGCGGCGGCCTCGACCTGCACCAGCGCGGGCTCCGCCGTGGCGAAGTCCCTGGCGGCGATCGCGGGCTGCGCGATCCGCGCGGCGGTCAGCACGGCAGGGGTATAGGTCGGGCCCGCCGGTGCCTTCTTGTCCTTCTTCTGCGCGGATGCAGGGGCGACGATCGCGGTGCCGGCGACGCCGGTGGTCAGGAGCGCGGCGAGCGCGAGCCGTGAGATGGTCTTCATCGCGGGAAACTCTCCAGTTACGGGCTGTGCAAGCCTCGGGAATCGTGGCGGCCATGTATCGTCGCAGGTCATGCCGATCAAGCGAAGCGGCCACCTGCCGTCGTCCTGCCGTCGCACCGCTGAACCGCGATTGAATGAGCGCGGGGGCACGGGTAGGTCGAGCGGCATGATCGCGCTGCTCTCCCCCGCCAAGACGCTCGACTATGAGACGCCCCTGCCCGCCGCCACCGCCACGACGCCGCGCTTCGCCGCCGACGCCGATCGGCTGGCCAAGTCGGCGGCGAACCTGCCGCAGCGTCGATTGCGCGAGCTGATGGGGATTTCGCCCGCGCTTGCCAAGCTCAATGCCGACCGGTTCCGCGACTTCGCCCACGCGCCCGAGCGCGCGGCGATGTTCGCGTTCGCGGGCGACGTCTATACCGGGCTCGACGCTTATTCGCTCGACGAGGCGCAGGTGGCGTTCGCGCAGGATCATGTGCGGCTGCTGTCGGGTCTGTACGGACTGCTCCGCCCGCTCGATGCGATCAGGCCGTACCGGTTGGAGATGGGTACGCGCTGGGCTCCGCGCCGCGATCGGCTGACCGACTGGTGGGGCGATCGGATCGCGGCGGCGTTGGTCGATGACCTGGGGGACGCGCGCACGGTACTGAACCTGGCCAGCAACGAATATTTCGCGGCGGTCGACGGTCGCCTCCCTGCGGGCGTCCGCGTCATCCATGTCGATTTTCGCGATGGTGATCGCTTCGTCAGCTTTCACGCCAAGAAGGCGCGCGGGAGCATGGCGCGGTGGATGGTGGAGCATCATGTGACCGAGGCCGAGGCGATGCAGGGCTTCGACGCGGATGGATATGGCTTCGTTGCCAGCGAGAGCACCGCCGATCGCTGGCGGTTCGCGCGATGAGCGCGGTGATTATCGGTGCGGGCGGCGGGATCGGCGCGGCGCTGGTCGCGGCGCTGAAGGAGGAAGACGTGGCGGTGCGCGGTTTCGCGCGCCGTGCGGCCGGTGCCGACCGGCTCGATCTGCTCGACGAGGCGAGCATCGCCGCCGCCGCCGCGAGCCTCGGTGCCACTCCCGAACTGGTGATCGTGGCGACCGGGCTGCTCCATGCGGGCGATCTGGGGCCTGAAAAGAACATGGCCGCACTCGATCCCGAATGGCTGGCGCGGCAATATGCCGTGAACGCCATCGGCCCGGCGCTCGTCGCCAAGCATTTCCTGCCGCGTATGCCCCGGGCGGGACGCACGGTGTTTGCGGTGCTCTCGGCGCGGGTCGGCAGCATTTCGGACAACCGGCTGGGCGGATGGTACGGCTATCGCATGGCCAAGGCCGCGCTCAACCAGCTCGTCCGCACGCTCAGCGTCGAGGAACGGCGGCGCAACGACCGGTCGATCGTGGTCGGATTGCATCCCGGCACCGTCGATACCGGCCTGTCCAAGCCGTTCCAGGCGAATGTGCGCGGCGACCAGCTCTTCACGCCCGATCGCGCGGCGGTGCAGTTGCTGGACGTGATCGACGCGCTGAAGGCCCCCGACAGCGGTAAGCTGTTCGATTGGCAGGGCAGCGAAGTCGCGCCGTAAGCGCCCAGGCACGGGCCCCCTCCGTCAGCCTTCGGCTGCCACCTCCCCCGTAAACGGGGGAGGATAGGGCTAACTGCCAGGTTTCCTCCCCCGTTTACGGGGGAGGTGGCATGCGAAGCATGACGGAGGGGGCCTGTACCACCGGCTCGTGCTCAGGCCCGGCCCCCCGCGTGCGTGTACGCGCGCGTGACTTTGGCGGTGTGAGCGGCTAGACGATCGTCATACCCCTGTAACGATCCGGAAGACCTGATTTGGCCGACGAGACCATGCTCGCCGAACCCGCCGACCATGAGACGATTTCCATCGTCGATGAGATGAAGTCGAGCTATCTCGACTATGCGATGAGCGTCATCGTCGCGCGCGCGCTGCCCGATGTGCGCGACGGGTTGAAGCCCGTGCACCGCCGCATCCTGTTCTCCGCGCATGAAAGCGGGTTCGTCGCGGGCAAGGCGTATCGCAAGTGCGCGCGCATTGTCGGCGACGTGATGGGTAAATACCACCCGCACGGCGACAGCTCGATCTACGAAGCGCTGGTCCGGATGAGCCAGGACTGGTCGATGCGCGTGCCGTTGATCGACGGCCAGGGCAATTTCG
>DASVUT010000077.1:0-2399 GCA_036386955.1 Sphingomonas sp.
GCAGATGCGCCCGTCGGCGAGGAACCGGGTGAACGCGGGCCAGTCCTTGAGCATGTAGTCGATGGCACCCGCGACCGGGTTGTGGCGGGCGAGCATGGCGCGCTGGGACCGCAGCCACTGTTCCAGATCGGTGACGAGCGGAGCCGCAATCTTGTGTCGCATGGCGAGCCGCTGGGTGATGGTCGAGCCGTTGACCGCGCGTTCCGCGTCGAAGATCGCGTCGAGGCGCCTGACCGCCTCGGCCGCGATCGGCGAAATGACCATGGCGCTCTTGCGGCGCTTCAACTGTGCCGTGACATCGGCCAGCTCGAAGAACTTGCGGCGGGCATGCGCCCAGCAGAGTGCGCGGGTGAGCGGCACCGGCAGTCGATCGCCACGGAACAGGGTGTTGTAGCCGGCATAGGCGTCGGCCTGCAGGATGCCGCCATAGTCGGCGAGATGCCCGACCGGATGCTCGGCGCGGCGGTCGCGCGAGTAGCGGAACAGGGCCGCAGGCGGTGCGGGCCCTCCGAACGGCCGGTCGTCGCGAACATAGGTCCAGAGCCGCCCTACATCAGTCTTGGTCCTGGCCAGCACCGGCACGGTCGTGTCGTCGCCGTGGAGGCGCTCGGCAGCGAGCACGTGCGCCTCAATCAGGAGATGGAGCGGCCTGAGCGCCGCGGCGCATGCCCCGACCTGGTCGGCCAGCGTCGACAGGCTGAGCTCGACGCCCTCGCGTGCGTAGCGGTCACGTTGGCGGTTGAGCGGCTGATGCGTGCCAAACTTCTCGAACATGACCATCGCCAGCAAGCTCGGCCCGAACAGTCCGCGGGAGGTGGCGTGGAACGGCGCGGGCGGTTGGGTCACTGTCTCGCAGGCGCGGCAGGCGAACCGCTCGCGTACGGTCTGGACCACCTTCCACTGGCGCGGGATCACCTCCAGCGTCTCGGTCACGTCCTCGCCCAACTTTGAGAGCCGGTCTGACCCGCAGCATGGGCAGCTCGCCGGGGCCGGGACGACGACGCGCTCGCGGGGCAGATGAGCAGGCAGCGGCTTGCGTGACGGCCGTGCCCGCGTGAACGCCTCGACGTTGGTGCCGACCGCGGCGCGCTGGCCTAAGGCCTCGTCTTCGCCCGCGCTCGCTTCCAGCTCTTCGAGCCCGAGCTCCAGTTGATCGACCAGCAGCTGCCCGCGTTCGGAGCGTTGACCGTATAGAGCGCGGCGCATCTTCTCGTTCTGCAGCTCGAGCAGCGCGACTCGGGCCACCAGATCGGCGTTCACCGCTCTGGCGCGGGCGGCTTGCGCCTCAGCGCTCGCCAACGCCGCACGGAGCTTTACGACATCGCTGAAGGGCGTCGCTGCCATGCCCGACAGAGTAGCAGAAAGCCGCAGAGAACCTGGCTTTTTAGCTTATCCGGCTGCGCTCGGACGCCACGTCGTGCGCGGGTTGCGCCAGTCGATCGGCTCCAACAGACAGGCCATCTGCGAGGCCGTGATCGCGACCACGCCGTCGGTTGCCGAGGGCCACACGAACCGCCCGCGATCGAGCCGCTTGGCGTACAGCGACATGCCCACCCCGTCGTGCCAGAGCACCTTCACCAGATCGCCGCGCCGCCCTCGGAAGATGTACAGATCGCCCGCATGCGGGTCGCGCTTCAGCCCCTGCTGCACCTGCAGCGCCAGACCGAACATCCCGCGACGCATGTCCGTGCAGCCGTTCGCGAGCCAGATCCGGACATCGCTGCGGACCGGGATCATCGCCTGAGCGACCGCACCACTGCCGACACCAAGGCAGGGGGCGCGTCCGCTGCGATCCGCAGCACCGCCCCGCCGATCTCCAGCACCACCGCCGCGCCGGCCGCAACCGGCTCTGGTTCAGGGCTGACGGTCAGGGCCGCGAAGCCAAGCGTGGCAGGCTCGGCCAGATCGCGCCGCCAACGGTATAGCTGGCTCGCCCGCAGGTCCGCGCGCCGCGCGATATCCGCCACGCTCGCGCCCGGCTCGCAGGCAGCGGTAACCAGCGCCCGCTTCTGCTCATCCGTCCACACCCGGCGTCGCTCCACGCCTGAGATCACCGTCACCTGAGACATCGCACCGTCGCTAACACTGGTGCAAACACCGTCGCTTGCACCGGTGCTACGTCCCCGAGCAGCCGTCACCCGGCAAGGCGGTCCTAACCGGAGGGGTACATGCAGGCTACGCGTCAGCTTAATCTCATCACGCTCTAAGCGTCAGCCCCAATCTTATCGCTAAGCGGTCCGCGGCACCGCGATCCTCAAAGAGGAACGCGAACTCGTCCCCGCCAAGCCGGGCCATCATATCAGATGGATCGGCAACCTGCTTCAGCAGTTCGCCAAACCGCTTCAACGGATCGTCGCCCGCTGCGTGCCCGTGCTGATCGTTGACTTGCTTGAATCCGT
>DASVUT010000078.1:0-5463 GCA_036386955.1 Sphingomonas sp.
GTGCTAGGGTCCTGCGCACGGCCGTATGCCGCATACCGGCGCCTCAGCTCCCTCAGATCGATCCTGGAGGACTGGATGGCGCTGGAGATCGGACCCCGGGAACTGGACGGCCCCGAGTTCTTCGAGGTCTACTACCACGACCTCGCAGAGGACGATCCGCTGTGGGCCGTCGCCCGCACCCGGGACGGCGTCGTCGAGATCCTCGACCGGATCGCCGCGCAGCTCCGCGGATCCTATCCGGACTGCGCGCCGCTGCGCCGGCAGCTCGCCGGCATCGCCGTTGCCAGGAAGCTGACCATGGCCGCGGGAGGCTCGGGCTGACGGCGCCGCATTTCCGGTGCCCGCGACCATCACCACCCTGCCTGCGGCCGCTACACGAGCGTCGATGTTACCATGTGGAGGGCTCAGCTTCGGGGCGACGCTTGGCGGAGCATCGCTCCGGAGCCGCATCGCCAAACGCGGCCGACGCGCCACTCCCGATCGGCAACGGATCGTGCTATCCGTAGCGTGGGACCGACCGCATCCGGAGGGGCTGCCGATGCAATACCTGGACGACGACATCGTCGACCTGCGTCGAGACGACGGGGAGCGCGAGCAGTTTTACTGGGGCGACCGCTGCCAGGTTATCGGTGAGGAGCACGGCGCTATGCGCGTCGTCATTCACGGCGCGCGCGGGCCGGTCGCCAACGGCTTGATCGACCGCCGCACGGGTCTGCGCGACACGCCGCTCCTCAGGCTCTCGATGGTCGATGTCCAGCAGGGGGACGGGCTCATACTTGAGACGCCCGGCGGCAAGGTCGTCTTCATAGACGGCGGGGACAACCAGCTGTTCGCGCGGCATGCGAACGCGAGGTTCCCGGGAACCAGCGACGCCGACCCGCTCGTGGTCGACCTCATGCTCGTCACGCACGGCGACGCCGACCACTTTGCGGGGCTGAGCAGGCTTCGGGAGTCCGAGACCGACACGAGACCGGGTAAGCGCATCTTCGTCGCGCCGCGGCGCGTCTACCACAACGGCATCGTCAAGCGTCCGTCCAAGCGCGACGGACGCGAGCTGCGGGACGTGGAGATGCTCGGCCCAACGATCGACGTGGACGGCGAGCCCTACCTGACCGGCCTGGTCGATGATCCGGCGGCGGTGCCGGCCGCGGACCGCAACGAGCCGTTCACCGACTGGGTGGAGACGCTGGAGGTCTGGGACGAGCGGACGCTGCGCGTCACCGGCTCCCCCATCGAGCGACGACGCATCGACCAAGGCGCGCAGCGCGCGTTCGACTTCCTTGCCGAGGAGGGCTTGTCGGTCCAGCTGCTCGGTCCGATCGCGATGGAGGTGGACGGCGGGCTCGCACTGCCGTTCCTGCGCGATCCCCCCGACGACGCCAAGCTCATGCTGGGCACGGTCGAGCCGGCGCGACGGGGCTCGCCTTCCGCGTCGCACACCATCAACGGGCACTCGATCAACTTCCGCCTGACGCACGGCAACGTGCGCATGCTGTTCACCGGCGACCTGAACCAGGAGGCAGGTCGGCGCATGCGCGAGGCGCTGCCGGCCGCCTCGCTCCAGGCCGAGATCCTGAAGGCCCCGCACCACGGCTCGGCAGACTTCGACATGGCTCTGCTCGAGGCCGTGTCGCCGGTGGTATCGCTCATCTCGTCGGGCGACGAGAGAACCGCGAAGGAATACATCCATCCTCGGGCGACCCTGGTGGCGGCGCTCGGCAAGGCATCGCGCACGACGCCGGGCGTGATCTTCTGCACGGAGCTCGCCGCCTTCTTCAGCGTGGTGGGCTACGTCGACGACCCACGCCCGAAGCGCCATGGCAGGGTGTTCGCGTTCGAGCGGACGAACTTCGGCATCGCGCACGTGCGCACCGACGGCGAGCGGGTGCTGGCCTTCACGCACTCGGGCAGGGCATTCATGAACGAGGCCTACCGGTTCACGGTGTCGCCTTCCGGCGAGGTCGAGTTCGCCAGCAAGGTCGTGAAACGCTCGGCACCGCCCGGCGGGGGCCACCGATAGCCGGCAGCGCCAGATCGGCACCGGACGGCGAGCGCGGCAATAGAACGGCGGCGCTGAAGGCCACCAGAGCATCCTCGAGCTCTTGACGAGATGTAACGTGGCGTTACTTTATGCGGCATGCACAGGAGAACGTGATGCCGATGACAGGGACGGAGATGAGGGAGGTGCGCCTCGCGGCGCGCCTTACCCAGGCGGAGCTGGCCGAGCACGTCGGCCTCTCGCGCAAGTCTATCAACGAGGCGGAGGCGCTGGGCCCGCGCGCCGTCGATCGTCGCACGGAGATGGCGGTGCGCGCGCTGACGCTCGCGGCCGCTGCGCGTCGCGACCTCGTCCTCGAGGCCAGGCGGCTCAGGGAAGCCGGGGATGACGAGGAGGCACAGCTGCTCGACGGAGCGGCGACGCTGCTGACCGGCGGATATGCGACGGACGAGCGCACGCTCTACAACCTTGCGCGCACGGCCGCGACCTACCGCCGCGAGGCGGAGCGGCTCAGGTCGATGGCGGGTCGGCGTCGCGTTGAACCGCTGGCACCGGACGCCAAGGATGAGCTTGGGCGCGGCACCGGCGTACGGTAAGTTCCCGTCATTGCGCCGACATGTCACGGGGAGAGCCTTCGTGAAAATCACGATGCTCACGTTCGTCGCCTTCTACCTCAATGGTGCGATGGACTCCGGGCGCTATGACGATCTCGGGATCGACGAGGTCAAACGCGAGATCGAGGCGGGCACCATCTTCCCGTTCCTGCGCGCGCGGCTCGGGAACGACATCGACCTCAGCATCCTCCAGCCCGCCGACGAGGCGGAGCTGCTCGCCGAGTGGCAGGACCTGCTCGCAGCCGTCAACGAGCGTCGCAAGATGGGCATCAAGCGTCGAGGCCTGACGCTGCTGGTCGCCTACCTCCTCGAGGGCATCCAGCGGAGGAAGTGACTTACGCCGAACACCGGGCGTGCCGGCAGGTCCTGTCCTGCAGGAGCGGAGCACCTCGGATGCCGCCGATCTCCCGCCTCGCGCCCCGCCTAGGCCGCTGCCGGAGCCACTGGGCGCTTCTGGATGACATCTCTGTCCCCCAGTGCGTCGAGCTGATCCAGTTTCCAGTTGGCTGGAAGGAAATCGACCGCGTCATCCAGGTCGGCGAAGAAGTTGTGCGCGGTCCGGTTGATCTGCCGGATGCCGAACTGCTGGAAGTACATGTTGCGGACATCAGCGTCGTCACGTGGGAAGACGGCATACCAGGGCACGTCCGTGTTCTTCTTCCTGATGCTGTAGATCTCGGCGCCGATGTCCATGTCCATGAACGCGTAGCCGACGAACAGCACGCAGGTGCGGCTCAGGCTCGCAAGGAAGTCCTGCAGCATCGCCTGGTAGTCGCCGATCATCCGGTAGTAGTCGAACATCGTGATCACCAGTCCGCCCTCCCCGATCGGCTGGTCGGCGGTCTCGAGCGTGCCGTGCGGCTTGAAGAGCGGGACCTTTCCGGCAGGTCCAGCGCCAGGGCGGTGACGCAAACCGAGGTCCCTCGAGAGCGCGCCCGCATGGGCCCGCCATCCCTGCTCCACGAGCTCGTCATAGTTCACGGTGAACATGGCCTTGGGCCCGAGGTGCGGCAGCGCAGTGTGATGCCACAGGGGACGGTCGGTTCGGAACCGCGACACGAGGTCGTCGCGCAGCGCGCCGCGCCCGCTCCGCGCCTCCACCAGCGCCGCCGCGTGCTCGAGCGTCATCATGCCCAGCGTGTGAGGGCCGAAGGCCGCGCGGCCCGCGGCATCGCACATGAAGTTGCGCCAGAGCTCGTCGCGAAGGCCGATGGCCGCGGGCAGCGGCACGCCATCGGCGTTGCGTGCGCCAACCGACGCGCCCGCACCAAGGAACACGGTCAGGTTGTTCCGGAACCTGGGCCAGTTGTCGACGAAGTTGCGCAGGTTCTCGTCCGGTGCGCCAACCTCGCGCCGGTATGGGTCGATGACCTGCGGCCTGATCCCGTGATCCGTGGACATCATTCCCCTTTCTAAAGCGCATGGGCGCGCGGTAAGCCGCACCAAGGGGACACGATGGCACAGGCAAGAACACGGCAAAAGAGGACGGTGCCCGCCGAGCGGCGTCATGTCGGCCGCTACGCGCTCGGCCGCCAGGTCGTGCGCGGCGACCGGGCAGGCCGTGCACCCGCATTGCACGAAGCCGACGACGGCGGCGTCTTCCTCTTCGCGAAGACATGGCCCCGGATCGGCTCGGCACCGGACGCCCGCGCGCTTTGGAACCACGAGGTGCGCTCGCTGCTGCGGATCGGGAGCTATCCGCGCGCAGCCGACTTCTTCGTGCGGATCCGCGACATGGGGACCGACGAGACACGGCACTGGGTAGTCTTCGACGCGGGGGACAGGCGGCTGCTTTCGGGCCTACTGGCGGAGCGGACTCGCTTCACGTGGCTGCGCGACCTCCACACCGCGCAGAACCGCCGACGGATGTGGGACGGTCTGCGACGCATCGCCACCGGACTTGGCATCCTGCACGGCGAAGGGACGCTGCACCGCTCGCTCGACGCGACCTCCGTGTTCGCGGACCAGGAGGGGCAATTCGACCTGCGGCTCAGCGGCTTCGAATGGTCGCTCAGGCTGACGGCCGGCACCAGCGGCCTAGCGGCCGACCGCGGCGCGCGCATGCGGGCGCCCGAGCTCGAGCGGGTCGGCGGCGCACAGTCGTTCGCGACCGACTGGTTCGACTTCGGCGTGCTCGTTGCAGAGATGTTGGGCCTGCCCGTGAACGGCCGCGCGGCTCGCGCGCTCGGCCCGCTGCTCGGGGCCATCGACTCCATTCCCTACCTCACGGGTGTCGAGAAGGATCTGCTGCGGCGGCTCCTCGCCGCCGATCCGGAGCTGCGCCTCGCCCGGAGCACGGAGGTGTTGCAGGCTCTCTCAGAAGCCGGGTCCGCGGTGCGCAACCGGTCCATCTTCGCGACCAAGCCACTCTACGTCGGCGTGGCGCTCGGGCCGGGCAGCAAGCTGACGGAGGCGATCGTCGACGTGTCGCGTTCGACCGACGAGCCGATCAACTCGAACGACCGGGACGCCCAGCTCCGCTTCATCCGGCGCGACACCTCGGGCGACGTTCAGATCCTAGTGCGGCGCACCCCCGCGCCGCACTACGTCATCGACGGCCGCCGGCTCCAATACCGGGTGCAGCAGTGGTCCAAGCGCGAGACCACTTGGGACGTCGGATACTGCGGCACCATCGCCTACCAGCGGTTCGATCCCAGCGAGGTTGTAGCCCGCCTTGACGGACGGATTATTGACTTCCGGCTAGCCCCCAAGGTGCTCGACAACATGCCGCGGGTCCGTCAGCTGGGGGTGGACTGGACGGCCGTCTTCCCGTTCGAGGATCGCTCGGAGTTGCTGGACAACGGCCAGCGCTTCACGCTCGACTTCTTCCGACTCACCAACCAGCTCGAC
>DASVUT010000079.1:0-4210 GCA_036386955.1 Sphingomonas sp.
ACAATCCCGTGAGCCCGGGCAAGGCGCGCCGCATCTCTGGCACGGCCTCCGCAATCGAGGTGAAGCCTGCGATCACGATCACGCCCGCGACCGTGGCGTATAGCGCGACGAGTGCGCCAGGCAGTGCCGCACCGGATCGGACCGCCAGGAACAACACCCCGATCCACGCCAGATCGCGCGCGGCTTCGCTTGCGCGCGCGCCAGGGTCATTCGCGTCGATCCCTGCGACCGCCAGCGCCGCAAGCGCGGTCAGCGCGAGCGCCATGGCCAGGGCGCGCGGGCGCTCGGGCATTTGCCAGACACGCGGGACCAGCGCGCCGAACATCAGCGCGGCAAGCGCGTGGCTCCACAAGGTCAGCGTCGCCGACACGCTACCGCGCGCCCGCGGGCCAGATCACGACCTTGAGCGTCTGGAGCAGGATCAGCATGTCGAGAAAAGGCGAATAGTTCTTCGCGTAGTACAGGTCGTATTCCAGCTTGTGCCGCGCATCCTCGACCGAGGCGCCATAGGGATAGTTGATCTGTGCCCAGCCGGTGATCCCCGGCTTCACCATGTGGCGCTCGGCATAGAAGGGCAGCTGCTGTTCAAGCGAGTCGACGAATTGCGGCCGCTCCGGGCGTGGTCCGACGAAGCTCATCTCGCCCTTCAGCACGGTCCAGGTCTGCGGCAGTTCGTCGATACGAACCTTGCGGATGAAGCGGCCGATCCGGGTTACGCGGGGATCGTCCTTGCTCGCCCATTGCGCCTGCCCCGCGACTTCGGCGTCGAGCCGCATCGAGCGAAGCTTCACGATCTCGAAAGCCTGGTTGTAGAGCCCGACCCGACGCTGGCGGTAAAAGGCGGGGCCGCGCGACTCCATCTTGATCAGAACCGCGGTGATCAGCACGATCGGTAGCGTCACGATCAGCAGCAACAGGCTGACGACGATGTCGAACGCCCGCTTGGTCATGCTTGATACGAGCTGTCCGGCCGCAAACCCGTCGGAAAAGATCAGCCAGGACGGGTTGACGCTGTTCAGGTCGATGCGCCCCGTCTCGCGTTCGAGAAACGAGGATATGTCGCTGACCTGCACACCCGTCGTCTTAACGCGCAGCAGGTCCTTGAGCGGCAACGCGTTGCGCCGCTCCTCCAGCGCCAGCACTACCTCACTGGCCCCCAGGTCGAGGACATGGGCGGCGAGGTTCGCGATGGCATCGCGCGGGACGGCCCCCGGCACCACCGGCGCATGCTCGCCCATCGCGACGAAGCCGGCCGCGACGAAATTGATGCCCGGCTGCTCGGCCAGCACGCGGATTCGCTCGGCCCGGCTGCCGGCGCCCAGCACGACGATGCGCCGCTTGAACCGATCGCCACCCAACGTCCGGCCCAGCACGGCGCGCACGGTCACGAGCAACAGGATCGCGACCAGCATCGAATACAGCAGGCTCGACCGCCAGAAGCTGAGCGTCGGCATGAAAAAGAAGATGAGCGACAGGAAGATGATGCCGAGCGACGCCGCGACGGCGAGGCGGGCCGCCGCGAAGCGCAGCGACAGGAACGATCCGACGCCATAGGCCCCAACCGCGACCAGCGCGACCTGGAGCGCGAACGCGAAGCTCGCCAGCTGCGGAATGCGCGTGGCCATGGGCTCCACCGCCATGCCGATCTGCGTGGCGCGGACCGTCCAGCCGACTTCGGCGGCGACCACCAGCAGGCAGGCGTCGACCAGCCCGAGCAGCAGCACCGCGTAGGGCACATAATGCCTGAACAGCCGGATCATCGCCCTTTCCACCTTTCCGGCCCCCGAAGGGTCACGCCAGCGTCCGCTATGATCGGAAATGGCAAAGAAAGGCTGAATCGAGAGCTTGGGCGGAGCGCGGGCGTTGTCGCGGGGCGCGGAAACGGGCACATCGCCCCGCATGAAGCACGCGATCATCCCCGTTATCCTGTCCGGTGGCTCCGGCACGCGTTTGTGGCCGATGTCGCGGCCCGAACTGCCCAAACAATTGCTGGCGCTGACGGCGGCCGACACGATGCTTCAGCTGACGGCGAAGCGCGCATCGGGGCCGCGCTTCGCAGCGCCGATCGTCGTCGCCAACGCGCGCCATGCTGATCTGGTCGAGGAGCAATTGGCTGCCGCGGGGGCGACGGCACACGCGCTCGTGCTGGAGCCGATGGGGCGCAACACCGCGCCCGCGATCGCCCTGGCGGCGCTGGCGGCGGGGGGTGGCGAAGAGGCGCTCCTGGTAATGCCCTCCGATCACGTCATCAGCGATGTCGCCGCGTTCCACGCCGCGATCGAAACCGCCCTGCCGCTGGTGGGTGATGGCTGGCTCATCACCTTCGGCATCACCCCCGACACGCCCGAGACGGGCTATGGCTGGATTCATATCGGCGAGCCGCTGGTGCCGGGCGTCCACCGCGTGGCGCGCTTCGTCGAGAAGCCGCCGGCGGATCGTGCCGCGGCGATGCTGGCGTCGGGCGATCACGCCTGGAACGGCGGCATCTTCCTGTTCCGCGCGGACCTGTATCTCCAAGCGCTGGCGCAGCATGCACCCGAAGTCCTGCTGGCAGCGCAGGACGCGATGGCAGGCGCGCGGCATGAGGAGTCGCGGGTGTACCCGCAAAGTGCCGCGTTCGCGCGGGCTCCATCGACTTCGATCGACTACGCCGTCATGGAGAAGGCCACGCGCGTGGCCGTCGTTCCCGTAGCGATGGGGTGGAGCGACGTGGGCAGCTGGGACGCGCTGCACGCGATCAGCGACACCGATGGCGACGGCAACGCGCATCACGGCGAGGTGCTGGCGATCGAGACGAAGAACTGCCTGGTGCGGACCGATGGTGCGCGAATCGCGCTGGTCGGGGTCGAGGATCTGGTCGTCGTCGCCAGCGGCCTCGACGTGCTGATCCTGCCGCGAGGACGCAGCCAGGAGGTCAAGAAGCTGATCGAGGCGATGGCGACCTGACGGGTACGAGGATGCGAACGCCGTCGAGAACGCGCAGCCGAGCATCGGCGCGCGGCGGTAACGGTGCTTGCGGGAACAGGACGTAGAGCCGGTCGGGTGCCAGCCGCCCCGCCAAGAAGTCGGCATGTTCACGCCCGAGCCTGGCTAGTGTCACCCGACCGTCGCGCGCCGCATAGACGTGGCGAACCGGCTTGCCCGCGAGCACCGCACGCCAGGCGACCTCCTGGAACAGGTCCAATGCGAGCGTCGCGTCGGGCGGCATGAAGGTGACGTCTCGCGACCCAGCGATCACCTCCGTCCAGCGCGGGTCCGACGACAGACGATAGGTTTGGCGGGCGGAGGCCTCGCCCGTAACGTTGCGGATGGCGACGGTCATGGTCGCCATGTCGGCGAGCTGGAGCAGCACCGCCGCCGACAGCAATTGAACCGCACGGCGACGGGGCAGTCGGTAGGTGGCGAGGACGCTGGCGAAGACGAGGCCATAGGCGACGGGCCAGAACAATCGCCCCGACGCGCGCAAGGGGTCGAGCAGACCGACCACGGCCTGGGGCAGAGGCAAGGTGAAGAGCGTCCGCCCTGCCCAGTCGACCTCATGCGATATGGCGAGGAGCGTGAGCGCGATGCCCGCCGGGACGAGCCAGAGCAGACGGCGGTGGACGGTGTCGATCACGGGCTCGGGCGGTGTCCGCCTGAGGATTACCGGCAGCGAGGCGGTGAGGAGCAACAGGCCAACGCCGAGATACTGGAAGCCTTCAAACGCGCGCCGCAAACGTTGCTCGGTTGCGGGCAGGAAAGTGGAATAAGACGTGTTCGACGGGTTCCACAGCGCGTCGAGCGGCATCGCGAACACGCGGTAGGTGTAGGTATTGGCGAACCCGCCTCCGACCTGCAACGTACTGATTGCCAGCAGCACCGCAGTCGTCGTGATCGCCGCCCCGAGCAACAGCTTTGCCCGCTGCCCTGGTAGGTTCCACCAGCGCTCGATCAGCGCGCTGGCCCAGATCGCGGCGACCATGAACAACAGGTAATTGTGGATCAGGGCGGTGATGACGAGCAGTGCGCTCCACCAGCGCCAATCGGCGGCGCGGCGGGGGGCGACGAAGAGCCAAAAGGCCCAGAGCAGAAGCCAGTGCGCGAAGAGATTGGCGTGGATATAGCGCGCGTATAAGGTGGGCAGGAGGCACAGGAGCAGCGCGCCCATCCAGCCGGCCAGCGCATCCGGCGCATAGGGGCGCAGCAGCGCGCGGGCGAACACCACCTGCAG
>DASVUT010000080.1:0-6529 GCA_036386955.1 Sphingomonas sp.
AAGGGGAGAGGGACAGGCGCGAAGCGCCAGGGAGAGGGGCTGAAACGGCGAGCGAGCCCTCTCCCGACCTCGCTACGCTCGGCCACCCTCCCCCTAAGGGAGAGGGAGAGTAGGAGATAGAAATTGTCCGACCTCGACACCTTCCGCGCCGAAACCCGGGCCTGGCTTGCCGAGAACTGTCCAGCCGAGATGCGCGAACCCATCCGCTCCGACCGTGACGTGTGCTGGGGCGGTCGCAACTTTGAGCCGTCGAGCCCTGCGCAAAAGGACTGGCTCGACCGCATGGGCGCGCGCGGCTGGACCGTGCCCGACTGGCCGAGCCAATATGGCGGCGGCGGGCTGACCCCGGCGGAAACCAAGGTCCTGCGCGAGGAAATGGCGGCGATCAAGGCGCGCAACCCGCTCAACTCGTTCGGCATCTCCATGCTCGGGCCGGCACTGTTGAAGTACGGCACCGAGGAACAGAAGCTCGACCATCTGCCCAAGATCGCACGGGGCGAAATCCGCTGGTGCCAGGGTTATTCGGAACCCAATGCCGGGTCTGACCTCGCCAGCCTGGCGGCGTCGGCGGAGGATGCGGGCGAACATTATATCGTGAACGGTCAGAAGGTCTGGACCAGCTACGCCGACAAGGCCGACTGGATTTTTTGCCTCGTGCGCACGTCCAAGGCGTCCAAGCAGGGCGGGATCAGCTTCGTGCTGTTCGACATGGCATCGCCCGGCGTGTCGACCAAGCCGATCCTGCTCATCAGCGGCTATTCGCCGTTCTGCGAAACCTTCATGGACAATGTGAAGGTGCCCAAGGCCAACCGCATCCATGACGAGAACAAGGGGTGGGACGTCGCCAAATACCTGCTCGGCCACGAGCGCGAGATGATCTCGAACATGGGGATGAACGCCCATGGCGAGAACCCGCTGGTCGCGGGCGCGATCGCTACGATCGGGGTCGATGCCGACGGGCGGCTGGCCGACCCGCTGCTGCGCGCGAACATCGCGCTGTTCGAGGTGCGCGCCAAGGCGTTCGGGGCGATGAGCGAGCGGTTCATCGACGAACTCAAGGCCGGGCGCGCCCACCCCGCACAGCCGTCGATGATGAAATATTACGGCACCGAGTTGAACAAGGCGCGCCATGAATTGATGATGGCGGCGGGCGGCTCCGACGCGCTGGAATGGGAGAGCGAGCGGTCGAACGGCGGCGCACCCGCCCGCGCGTGGCTGCGGACCAAGGCGAACTCGATCGAGGGCGGCACCAGCGAGATTCAGTTGGGGATCGTCGCCAAGCGCATCCTGGAATTACCCAACGCCTGACACTTCCCCCTCTTCCTTTAGGAGAGAGGGACAGGCGCGCAGCGCCAGGGATAGGGGACGCACCCAACAAGCCCTCTCCCGACCTCGCTACGCTCGGCCATCCTCTCGCCTATAGGGAGGGGGAAACAAGGACAGATAAATGCCGCTCTACCTCGATGATGACCAGACCACCCTCCAGGATACGATCCGCGCGTTCATCGCAGATGCCGCGCCCGTGTCGCACCTGCGTAGCCTTCGCGATGCGAACGATCCCGCCGGATTCAGCCGCGACCTGTGGAAGCAGTTCGCGGAGATGGGGTTCACGGGCCTCCTCATCGGGGAGGATCAGGGCGGCCTGGGGCTCGGCCATGTCGAGGCCGGCGTTGTGCTGGAGGAGATCGGCCGCAACCTGTCCCCCTCCCCCTTTCTGACGACCGCCGTTGCCGCCATCGAGGCGTTGAAGGGCACACCCCATGCCGAGCGCTGGTTCCCCGGCATCGTCGCCGGCGACGTGGTCGCCGCGCTGGCGTTGGACGACGGACCCAAGCACAGCGATGCGGTGACGCTCAAGGCGGAACGCTCCGGCAACGGGTTCAAGCTTTCGGGCAGCAAGGCGTTCGTGACTCACGGCCATGTCGCGGACCTGCTGATCGTTTCCGCACGCACCGCCGGTTCGCCCGAGGATGACGACGGCATCACCCTGTTCGCCGTGCCACGCGACGCGGACGGTCTCGCCACGGACCCGCAGCGGCTGGCGGATTCGAGCGTGGCGTCCCGCCTCACCTTCGACGGCGTTCAGCTTGATGCCGATGCGGTGATCGGCGAGGTTGATGCGGGGCGTGCGCCGCTCGACCGGCTGCTCCGCGCGGGACGAACCGGTGCTGCGGCGGAACTGGTCGGCGTCGGCGGCGGGGCGATGGACATGACCGTCGGGTATTTGAAGGAACGCAAGCAGTTCGGCGTGACCATCGGCAGCTTTCAGGCACTGCAGCACCGCGCGGCGCATCTGTACAGCGAGATGGAGGTCGCCCGCGCCGCGGTGCTGAAGGCGCAGCAACTGCTCGACGCCAAATCGGAGCGCGCCGATGAGGCCGTGTCGGTCGCCAAGGCGATGACCAGCCTGGCCACGACGCTGTCCGTGCAGGAGGGCATCCAGATGCATGGCGGCATCGGCATGACCGACGAATATGACATCGGCTTCTTCATGAAGCGGGCACGGGTGCTCACGGAGATGTTCGGCGACGCGAACTTCCATGCCGACCGGCTCGCCCGCCGCGCGGGGTACTGACCCGCGCTACGATCCGACCATAGCGTTCTCGGGATCGACGGCGGGGCGGCCCATTCGAAACCGGACGCGTTCGGTGCATCCGGTGACCCCGGTCGTCGAGGGTTCACGCTTAGCCGATCGGATCATGGCAGCGGCGCGCTCGCCGAAATCGGCGGCGGGCTCGCTCGCCAGGACTCGAACATTCCCGGTGTCGCCCCAGGGCGCGACGTCGAAGCCGATGATGGCCCAACCCTCGATCGAGCGTTTGCGATAGGGGTCGGGATAGCTGAGCGGCGGTCGGACGGCCCAGGCGCTTTTGCAAGCGGCCGGCTCTTCAGCGGCCGCGTCGCTGGGTGCCAACTCGGGCGCAGGCATGATCTCGGCGGCCTTCCAATAGGGATAGCGGCAGCCGGTGCGCGGCCCGCCCGTGTAGCGGGACTGGGTGAGCGCCGCCGCGCCCGCTGTGCCGAGCGCACGGTTGCCGGTTCCGGTCAGTACCCGGACCTCGACTGGCTTGCCCTTCGCGTTCAGATCATAAGCGAACATGGTCCAGTCGCGTACACCCGGCGTGCCGGCGATCCGGGCGAATTCGTGGAAAGCCTGATTGAGCGCGGCGGGTCGGACCGCATCGTCGCAGGTCGCCGACGCCGGGTAGATCGCTGACCATCCGGCGCGGGGCAGTGGCCCATTGGTCGGGTTGAGCGTGTAGGAGATCAGGTCCTCGGTAGGCGTCTCGGCGAAGCTGGTGATGCGCGCCGTATAGGTGACGAGGCAGTCGCTGCGCTCGCCCGAGCCGGCGAACCGTGATGCGGCCAAGGATGGCGCGATGTCATCACCATATGGGGCGTAGGCCGACCCGGACTTCGCGATCGAGAGGGGTCGTCCCGATGCGTCGATGCGAAACGACACGCGGACAGGCTGGGGCACGGAACTCCCCTGCACGAGAGCGATATATGGCCGCCGCCACATCGACGCGGCGACGACCTCGCCACCGCAGCGCACCTCGCCGGGGAGCCATGCCTGGATGCGGCGCTCAGGCACCGGCGACGCCGGAGCGAGCTGTGCCGTCAAGGAGGTTGTGGCGAGCGCGAGAATAGTCAGCATGATAATCCTTTCGGCCTCTACCCCGTCATCGTGCGGCCCGCGCTATCACACCGCCGTCTTCCCATAATCCTGCCGTATGACAGGATGACTCGACGAAAGGCCGCCGTCCACCGCGATCGCCTGTCCGTTGACATAGCTGGCGTCGTCGGAGGCGAGGAACAGCGCGACCTTGGCGAGTTCGTCGGGTTGAGCACCACGGCGCAACGGGTTGAGGCGGCCGACGCGGTCGAGCTTGCCGGCGTCGCGGGCATAGTCGAACGTCGGCCTGGTCATGCCGGTTTCGGTCAGGCCGGGGCAGATCGCGTTGACGCGGATGTTCGCGCCGGAAAGCTGTTGCGCGGCCACCTGGGCCAGGTTGATGACGCCAGCCTTTGACGCCGAATAGGCCGGCGATCCCGCACCGGAACGGATACCGGCGACGCTGGCGGTCAGGACGATCGCGCCGCCACCGCGTTCGGCGATGCGCGGAGCGGCATGCTTGATCGCCAGATACGGCCCGATCAGGTTGACGCGCAGCACTTCGGTGATGAGCGCCACGTCGGTGTCGAAGATGTTCGCCATCCCGCCCGAGATGCCGGCGTTGGCGAACATGACGTCGAGACCGCCGAAGCGATCGACCGCGAGCGCCACCGTGCGCTCGACATCCTCCTCCGACCCGGCATCCATCCGCGTCGCCACGGCGCGGTCGCCGATCAGCGCGGCCGTCTCCTGCGCGCCATCGGTCACGTCGGCCACGACCACCGAGCCCCCTTCGGCCGCGAAGAGGATCGCCGCGGCACGGCCGATGCCCGAACCGCCGCCGGTCACGATGATGGACTTCCCCGCGAAACGCATCGGTGCTTCCTTTATCGAGGCGATCAGGCCAATTGCACGACCATCAAGTATACAAAAGATACGTCTACATCATGTTTTCACGCACGTCCGTGGTCGAGCATCATCGCGTACGGACGTGGCATGGCATCGCCGCGCCGTGTAGGACAGATCTAGGCCCCAGCCTTCAGCGCGAAGCCCCAGGCCGCGTCGGCCAGCCCGTGGACGCGCGCGACGGTGCGCTCGGCCTGCGCGCTTGACGCGGTGCCGTCGATGATGCGGCGCTTGATCCCTTGAACGATGCCGGTCAGCCGGAACAAATTGTAAGCGAAATACCAGTTGAGGTCGGGCACCCCGTCGCGCCCGGTCGCGGCGCAGTAGCGCTTGACGACATCGTCGATCGTGGGGATGCCCGTGTCCGCGCCGGTCATGCCCATGACGCCCGATCGTCCCTCGGGCTCCGTGACCCAGCTCATCAGGAAATAGGAGAAGTCGGCGAGCGGGTCGCCCAGTGTCGACAGCTCCCAGTCGAGCACCGCCGCGACACGTGGCGTGTCGGGGGCGAAGATCATGTTGTCGATGCGAAAGTCGCCATGAACGATGCTGGTGCGCGTCTGTTCGGGCAATGTTTGCGGCAACCATGCGATCAGATGTTCGACCGGCTCCATCCGTTCGGTCTCGGCGGCGCGATATTGCTTGGTCCAGCGCGCGACCTGACGCTCGAAATAATTGCCGGGCTTGCCATAGGCGTCGAGACCGGCGGCCGCGTAGTCGACCCCGTGCAGTGCGGCAAGCGTATCAACCATGGCCTCGTAATGCGCGCGGCGCTCCTCCGCCGAGGCACCCGGCATCGCCCCGTCCCAGATCGTTCTCCCATCGACCAATTCCATGACGTAGAACGGCGCGTCGATGACCTCGACATCTTCGCACAGGCCGTAGGGGCACGGCACGGGGAAGCCGGTCGGATACAGGCCGGCGATCACGCGGTATTCCCGGTCCACGGCATGCGCCGACGGCAACGTCGGGCCGAACGGCTTGCGGCGAAGCACATAGGCGCGGGCTGGCGTATCGAGCCGATAGGTGGGGTTCGACTGGCCTCCGGCGAACTTGGCATACGCGATCGGGCCTTCGAAGCCGTCGACATGCGCGCGCATCCAGGTGGTGAGGCGGTCCAGGTCGAGGCGGTCCTTTGCGCCAACCTCTATCGTGCCCAGCATGCCGGCTGCCGCTTCGCTCATCGCCCCGTCTCCCCTGCCCTCGCGGTCCCCGTCCCGCGTCATTCGAACGTGATCACGGTCCGCGTCGTGTCGCCGCGCCGCAGCTCGTCGAACGCGTCGTTGATGCGCTCGATCGGCATGCGATCGGCGATGATCGTGTCGAGATCGAGCAGCCCGCGCTGATAGAAGTCGACCAGCCGCGGGATGTCGACGGGGAACCGGTTCGATCCCATGAAGCCACCCTGGACGCGCTTTCCCGCGAGCAGGTCCATCGCCGACAGGCCGACCTTTTCGCCCAGCGGCATCATGCCCAGGATCGTTGCGGTGCCGCCACGGCGGAGCACCTTGACCGTGGTCGCCGCGGATTGCGGACGCCCGACCGCCTCGATCGCGTGATGGACGCCGCCGCGGCTGATCTCCACCACCTGATCCGCCGCCGTGTCCGACAGCGCGTCGATCACGTGCGTCGCGCCTAGCCGCTGCGCCAGGGCGCGCTTCTCCGCCACGGGATCGAGCGCGATGATCTTGCCCGCGCCGGCGATGCGCGCGGCGTTGACCGCGGCCAGGCCGATGCCGCCGCAGCCGACGACGCAGACGGTCTCGCCCGGCGCGACATCGGCGGTGTTGAACACCGCCCCTGCCCCCGTGGTCACCGCGCAACCCAGGATCGCGGCGCGATCGAGCGGCATGTCACGATCGATCGCGACGCAGGCATGTTCGTGCACCAGCATCATTTCGGCATAGGCGGACAGGTTGAGCATCTGCGCGACGGGTCGATCGCCCAGCATCAGCCGAGGCGCGGAGCCTTTGGGCCGGCGGACGCCCGGGTCGATGCACAAGGCCA
>DASVUT010000081.1:0-7143 GCA_036386955.1 Sphingomonas sp.
TGCTTCACGAGCGGCATGCAGATCGTGGCCGCGATCCCGATGCTTTGGAAGGTCGCGGCCTCGTGCGGGGCAAGTTCGCGCAGATTGTCGTTCAAGATGAGCGGCTGGCCGGAACCAAGGTTGTTCACGGCAAGCGTGCCGAAATCGGCCAGGCTGTAATGACCGACGATGCTGGTGGCTCCAGGGGCAGCCCAATCGCCGCGGATGGTGAACCCGTCCTGATCCGGGTCCATGTCGGCATAGGCGCATACCGACAGGTTCAGATGTTCGCCCAGCAGGCGCGTCGTGGTGGCCAGTACCGCGTCCGCATCCGCCAGTGGTGCCGTCGCGGCGCCCAAAGCATCAAGGAACGCCAGGCGCGCTTCGCTCTCGCGCAGGGCGGCTTCGGCCTGTTTGCGTTGCGACTGGTCGAGATAGACAGCGGTGACGGAGATCGCGCGTCCCTGAGCGTCGCGGGTCACGCTGCCGCGGCCGTAGATCCAACGAACCTGTCCGTCGGGGCGGACAATGCGCTTTTCGACCTCGTAGAAGTCCTGATCGCCCGCAAGGATGGCATCGCGTTGGGCGAGCACGCGGTCACGGTCGTCCGGGTGATATTGGTCGCGGAACTCGGCGAGCGTGAGCCGCTTGTCGGGTGGATGGCCCCAGAGTTCGGCGAGGGGTCGCGAATGCGCGATGCCGTCGGGCAGGTGGAAGGTCACCTCCGCCAGGCGACTTGCTTCTAGAGCGAGTCGAAGCCGGGCCTCGCTGTCGCGCAATCGCGCCGCGGCACGGGCGCCCTCGACCGCAGCCCAGGTGCGCGCCGCGACTTCCTCGATCAGCGCGATCTCGTCCGCCGT
Organism: Sphingomonas sp.; assembly: GCA_036386955.1. Lineage (GTDB taxonomy): Bacteria > Pseudomonadota > Alphaproteobacteria > Sphingomonadales > Sphingomonadaceae > Sphingomonas. The sequence continues at coordinate 840 of DASVUT010000081.1, forward strand.
CCAGCGGTGCGGCTCCCGAAAATTGACGTAGAGCGAGGCGATGAGGCGGCCATCGCGTACCAGCGGCACGGACGCGAAGGCGCGTGTATCGATGGCGGCCCAGACCGAGCGGTCCTGATCCGGGTCGGCGGCGACGTCGGGGGCGACTTGCGTCGCACCTTGCCGCTGGCGTGCGATGTTCGCGGTGCCGAAGCTTTCCAAGGGAAATGCACCGCTGAGCATGGAGACGCCATCGGCATAGCCGGAATGGAGGATGATCGTCGCATCGTCAGCCTGCACCTCGCCATAGCCGGCGCGGTTCGCCCCCAGGTGCCGGCCCAGCAGCGCAACGGCTTGCGCGATAGCATCCTGTGGGTTCGTCAGACTGCTCAGCCGCTCGTTCAGTTCGAGGCGGAAGCTCTGCCGCCGCTCGGCGAGCACCTGACCGGTCGTCTCGACGCAGGCGCAGAAGAAGCCCGCGACCGCGCCACCTTCGTCGCGGACTGGCGTGTAGGAGAAGGAGAAGTGCGTTTCCTCCACATCGCCGTTACGCTCCATGAGGAGCGTGATGTCGTCCATCTGGACGGCGCGCCCGGCATAGGCGCTGGCGACGATCGGGGTCAGATCATTTCGCACTTCGTCCCAAACGTCCAACAGGTCCCGCCCGAGCGCCGCTGGATGCTTGGATGCCAGGATCTGCGAATAGGCGTCGTTGTAGAGCATTGTCCGCTCCGCTCCCCAGGCGACGAACATCGGCTGGCTCGAATCGAGCATGACGTCGACCAGGGTCTTGAGGGGCTGCGGCCAGGCCCCGCGCGGGCCCAGCGGCGAGGTCGACCAGTCGCGCCCTCGGATCGCGGCGGCGGTCCCGGTGCGCTGCCCCTTCAGGGTGTCCCCGTCATTCCATCCTGACCTTACAGGCACTTGCTTCTCCGGATTGGCGCGCCCGGCTGGATTCGAACCAGCGGCCGCGAGCTTAGAAGGCTCGTGCTCTATCCAGCTGAGCTACGGGCGCGCGCCGCGGCTGTGGTAGCGCGGATTGCGCGGGGGCGAAACCGCGTTCATGGGTCGGCGATGGAGGGGCGGATGGATCAGGGGCGGGGGTTCCGGCATTTCGACGTGGTGATGGCGGCATTCGTCGCGATCCTGCTGCTGTCCAACGTCATCGGGGCGGGCAAGGTCGCGGTGATCGATTTCCCGTGGGGGCCGTGGCCGTTCGGGGCGGGCATCCTGTTCTTTCCCTTGAGCTATGTGCTCGGCGACGTGCTGACAGAGGTTTATGGCTATGCCCGTGCGCGGCGGGTGATCTGGGCGGGAACGGTCGCGGTGCTGTTCATGGCGGCGATGAGCTGGATCGTGGTCGCGCTGCCCCCGGCCCCGGGCTGGACCAACCAGGCGGCCTATGAGGCGGTGTTCGGTCAGGTGCCGCGGATCGTGCTGGCAAGCGTGGTCGCGTTCTGGGCGGGCGAGTTCGTCAACGCCTATGTGCTGGCGCGCATGAAGCTTTGGACCGCAGGGCGGCATCTGTGGATGCGGACGATCGGGTCGACGGTCGTCGGACAGGGGATCGACAGTCTGCTCTTCTACCCGCTTGCCTTCTGGGGTGCGGCGGGTTGGACGACGGACCTGGTCGTGACCGTGTTGTTCACGCAATGGGCGCTGAAGGTCGCATGGGAGGTGTTGCTGACGCCGGTCACCTATGCCGTGGTCGGATGGCTGAAGCGCGCCGAAGGGGTGGACGTGTTCGACACGCAGACCGACTTCACCCCGTTCAGCGCCAGGGTCTGACGCCCCACCGACTGGCCGAACTTGTCGAACTTTGCGGCATCGCGCTTTATTCGCCGGGCCCTAGACTGCGCGGATCCGGGTGCGGCTGGGTTCTCGGACGTGACATGGCTGCGGGATGACACGCCCGATGCGTGTAGGACAGAGGTTTATGCCGCGCCGAGCAGCCCTTCGAGCAGGCGGCGGCCGTCGGTTCCGCCATGGACCGGATCGATGCGGCGTTCGGGGTGGGGCATCATGCCGAGCACATTGCCCCGGTCGTTGAGCAACCCGGCGATGTCGCGCGCGGAGCCATTGACGGGTTCGGCGTAGCGCAGCGCAACCCGGCCGTCGCCCTCCAGCCGGTCCAGCATATCGGCGTCGGCGACGTAGTTGCCGTCGTGATGGGCGACGGGAAGCGTGATCGTCGCGCCCTTGCCAAGCGTGCGGGTAGCCGGGTGATCGCCCGATACCTCCAGTGCGACATCGCGGCAGACGAAGTTCAACCCGGCGTTGCGGATCAGCGCGCCGGGTAACAGCCCCGCCTCGGTCAGCACCTGGAAGCCGTTGCACACGCCCAGCACGCGCGCGCCCTTGTTCGCCGCATCCACGACCGCGCGCATGATCGGAGAGCGTGCCGCGATCGCGCCCGAACGGAGATAATCGCCATAGGAAAAGCCGCCGGGCACCGCGATCATCTCGACGCCCTCGGGCAGCACGGTATCAGCGTGCCAGACCATTGATGGCGCGGTGCCGGTTACAGATCGAAGCGCGACGGCGAGGTCGCGGTCGCAGTTCGAGCCCGGGAAAACGATAACGGCCGTCTTCACGCAGCCGTGTCCTGACGCTCGACCCGATAATTCTCGATCACTGTGTTCGCGAGCAATTGCCGACACATCGCGTCGATCGTGGCGTCATCGGTGCCGTCGGCCAGGTCGAGTTCGATCAGCTTGCCCTGACGCACATCGGTGACGCCGTCGAAGCCCAGATTGCCCAGCGCGTGGTGGATGGCCCGACCCTGGGGATCGAGAACGCCCGGCTTCAGCGTCACGAAAACCTTGATCTTCATACGCTTGGCCTCCTTACTTCCCGCGCCGCTTGCGATGGCTGTCCAGGTCGAGAACGGCGTGATCGCCGCCCTCCGGCAACAGGCCAAGCCGCCGTGCGACCTCCTGATAGGCCTCGACCTCGCCGCCCAGATCGCGGCGGAAGCGATCCTTGTCGAGCTTTTCGCTGGTTTCCATGTCCCACAGGCGGCAACCATCGGGGCTGATCTCATCAGCCAGGATGATCCGGCCGTAATCATTGTCCCAGATACGGCCGAATTCGAGCTTGAAGTCGACAAGCCGGATGCCGACGCCGGCGAACAGCCCAGACAAGAAGTCGTTCACGCGGATCGCGAGGTCGGCGATATCGTGCATCTCCTCCTGACTGGCCCAGCCGAACGCGGCGATATGTTCGTCGGAGATCATCGGATCGCCGAGCGCATCGTCCTTGTAATAATATTCGATGATCGTGCGGGGCAGCTTGGTGCCCTCCTCGATCCCCAGCCGCGTCGACAGCGATCCCGCCGCGACGTTGCGCACGACGACCTCGATCGGAACGATCTCAACCTGGCGAATGAGTTGTTCGCGCATGTTGAGACGGCGGATGAAGTGTGTGGGCACGCCGATATGGTCGAGCAGCGTGAAGATGTGCTCGGAAATCCGGTTGTTGAGCACGCCCTTGCCGTTGATCGTGCCCTTTTTCTGGGCATTGAACGCGGTCGCATCATCCTTGAAATACTGGATCAACGTGCCCGGCTCGGGGCCTTCATAGAGGATCTTGGCCTTGCCTTCGTAGATCTGGCGACGGCGAGCCATAAGCGGACACCCTTGAAAATGAGCGCACCCCGTGTCGCCGATCGCGACGCCGGGGCGGAGACGCGCCGGGCTATAGGGTAAGGGGGAGGGGGGTGCAATCAGCCGGGATCGACCGCCGTCTTTCGGCGGGGAAAGAGCGGACGTACCCGCCGCCACAAGAGCCAGAGCAGCAGCAGGGCGAGAGCCGGCGGACCGAAGATCGCGATTGCGCCGAGCACGACGACGAGCGTCACTTCAGCAGATGCGAGCGCCGTGTCGATCGCGCTGGTCAGCGGGGCGCTGGTGTCGAAGCCGCGGATGGCGGGACCGGACTGGTAGGTGAAGGTCATCGGCGTCTGGGCAAGGCTTTCGCGCTGTTCGCTCGCGCCCGCTCGCGCCGCTTCGACCTGGCGGTCGAGTTCGGCGCGCTGGGCTTGCAGCTCCGCGCGCTCGGTGGCTGTGCGGGCGGCGGCGAGTTCGCGGTCGATGCGGGCGCGGGCTTCAGCGGCGCGGGCACGGTCCGCGTCGAGGCGCGTGATCGCGGATCCGGCATCCGTGCCGGTGATCTCGGCATCGACCAGGGTGCCCGTGGCGCTTTCGGCGGTCAGGATGCCGCGCCGTCCGAACTCGCGCGCGATGGTGGGATCGAGCTTGAACGCCAGCATTGCTTCGATGTTGTTCTCGCCCAAGAGGCGATAGCGCATGCCGGTGATGCGGCAGCGCGCGAGCCCTAGTTTCTCGCACGCCTGCGCATGCGCTTCCTGCGTGCGTGCGATGGCGGTGGAGGGCAGGCGAAAGCTGTAGGCGTAGGTGAAGGAAACACCGGGAGCGGCGGTGACCGAGATGCCGGGCGCGCGCGCGGCCGATCCTGGTTCCGACGCCTCCGACGCGGCCATATCCTGCACCGAGGACGAGGATGCCTGTCCCTGCTCGGTCGTCTGCTGCCCGCACGCGGTGAGTGCCAAGGCCGTGCCGAACGCGAACCGCTTGCCGTACCGCATGATAGCGTCCTTTGGCTTCCGAGTAGATATCCTACTCAGCTGGGGGAGATTAGGTCAAGCAGTCGTTCCGCGGCGAAAGGGCCAGCGCGGACGCCAGCCGAAACGGCGCGTGATCCCGATGATCAGCATGAGCAGCAGGACCCACGGGATCGCGGCGACGACGAAGGTGAGGAGCGCGGCGGCGGAGGAGGCGAGCGTTCCCGTGACCTCCGAACCGGCGCGGTGGAGCGGGGCCCAGGTGGCGGTTGTGCGGTTCGAGCGATAGTTGATGTCGATCCTGGACATGGCGACGCGGCGGCTGAGTTCGGCACCCAGCGTCCGCGCGCCGTCGAGTTCCTCCTGCACATCGGCATAGGCGCGTTCGGCGGCGACGAGATCGGCAACCTTGCCGTCGGCGTTGCGCAGGAGCGCGAGGAGGCGGTCGGCGAGTGCCTGTTTGGCACGGATGCGCGCGGCGGTGTCGATCAACTGCTTGGTCAGGTCCTGCGCCTCGACCGAGCGCGCGCTCGTCTCGCCGCCGGCTTGTGCGGTGAAGGCGTTGAGATCGCGGTTGAAGCGGGGTGCCAGGGCGGCGGCGACGAGGAGGTTGACGCTGCCTTCCGACCATTCGTCGTTGCGCGACAGGTTGGTTTTCACGACGATGCAGCGGGTGCGGCCGAGCCTGGTGCAGAGCGCGGTGGCGCGGACTTGCGCGGCGGCGATCGCATCGTCGGCGAGCGTGTAGGTGGCCTCGTATGTGTAGGCGATCTGAGGGCCGCTTGCCGGCGCAGGCGCTGGTTCGAGCGACGTATCCATCATCGCCAGCGACTCGGTCGTTCCGGCCGTGCGGGTCACGCTTTCCTGACCGCATGAAGCAAGTGCCACCAGCGCGATCGCGAGCCACATCCTGTGCCGCATCCTTGCTCTCCCTCGGTGGCAGGGGATCACGTCTGCGATTGGCGACGTCAAGCGGAACTCAGGTCACGGTTGCCCGCCTCGCAAAGGCCGGATCGCGCCAGGCTCCAGTCGCCATGACGTCTCGCAAAGCCTCGCCCGCGCGCCACACGTCTTCGTGGCTGAGGTAGAGGGGGGTCAGGCCGAAGCGGGCGATGTCGGGGTCGCGGAAATCGCCGATCACGCCGCGCGCGATGAGGCATTGGACGATCGCGTGAGCGTGGGGGTGGCGAAAGCTGACATGGCTGCCGCGCCTGGCCGGATCATCCGGGGTGACGCATTCCAGCCCGGCGGCGCGGCCGGCTTCGGCGAGGATCGTCCACAGGCATTGCGCCTTGGTCCAGGCGGCTTCGATGCCGACCTCCGTCCACAGATCGAGCCCGACCTCCAGCGCGGCCATGCCGAGCACGGGCGGCGTGCCCGAGAGCCAGCGGGTCATGCCGGGGGCAGGGCGATAGGCATCCTCGAACGCGAACGGCGCGGCGTGACCCATCCAGCCGGATAGCGGGCTGGCGAGCGCGTCCTGCAGGTGATCCGCAACATAGAGGAAGGCGGGGCTGCCCGGGCCGCCGTTCAGATATTTATAGCCGCAGCCGACCGCGAGATCGGCGGCGCAGGCGTTCAGCGCGACGGGCATGGCCCCGACGGAATGGCTGAGATCCCATAGCGCGAGCGCACCGGCGGCGTGCGCGGCGGCGGTGAGCGCGGCCATGTCCCAGCGTTGCGCGGTCTTGTAGTGGACATGGGTGAGCAGTAGCAGCGCGGTGTCGTCGCCCAGCGCGGCGT
>DASVUT010000082.1:0-1871 GCA_036386955.1 Sphingomonas sp.
ACCAGCTTGCCGTCCAGCACCGCCGTTTCCAGGCTGTCGATTGTCGCGGATGCCGGCGTGTGGACGATGTCGATCGAGACAAGCGGCTCGTCCGAATAGACCAATACGCCCACCATCGGCCCGCTTTCCGACGCGGCCTTCAGGATCGCGTTGATCTCTTCGCGCGTGGTATCGCGCTTGGGGGTGAAGGTCAGGTCGACCAGGCTGCCATCGGGCACGGGCACGCGGATCGCCGACCCGTCGAGCCGCCCCTTCAACTCAGGCAGAACCTCGCCCACCGCCCGCGCCGCGCCCGTCGTGGTCGGGATCATCGACATCGCCGCGGCGCGCGCCCGGCGCAGGTCGGGGTGGATCTGGTCGAGGATCTTCTGGTCGTTGGTGTAGGCATGGATGGTGGTCATCAGCCCGCGTTCGATCCCGACGCTGTCGTTCAGCACCTTGGCGACCGGTGCCAGGCAATTGGTCGTGCACGACGCGTTCGACACGATGCGGTGATCCGCGGTCAGCTTGTCGTGATTGACGCCGTACACGACCGTGATGTCGACACCTTTGCCGGGCGCGGACAGGAGAACCTTGGCGGCACCGGCTTCGATGTGCTTCTGGCACGAGGCCTTGTCGGTGAAGAAACCGGTGCATTCGAGCACCAGCTCCACGCCCAATTCGCCGTGCGGCAGATTGGCGGGATCACGCTCAGCCGTCACGCGGATGCGATGGCCGTCGATGACCAGATCGCTGCCCTCGGCCGAAACGGTGCCCGGATAGCGGCCGTGGACCGAATCGCGGCTGAACAGCCAGGCGTTCGATTTGGCATCGGCCAGATCATTGATCGCGACGAGTTCGAGCCCATGGCCTTCGCGTTCCATGATCGCGCGGGCGACCAGGCGGCCGATTCGTCCGAAACCGTTGATCGCTACCTTGGTCATGCTGGTCTCCGCACAGGGCATTCGGTGCCCGTTCGCGGCCGCCTTTGCTCAGGCGCGCCCCCCGCTGTCAACCGCATGCGCGGTGTGCGAACGGGCTTGCCGCAAGGCCGCGCCATGCTATCCCGTGCGCCATGGATGAGCCCTCTCCACTGTTCCGGATCGACGCCGCGGTTTCCCGGATCGAAGCGGCGGTCGCCGCGCGCGAGCGCAGCGGCGACGCGCTGGCCCGCCGCCATGCCGCGCTGAAGGCCCGCATGGCGGAGGCGGTGGCCGCATTGGACGACGTCATCACGCGCGGTGCCACCTGAATGGCGCAGGTCACGCTTACCATTGGGGGCCGTCAGCACGCGGTGGGATGTCGCGACGGCGAAGAGGATCGGTTGCGGCTGCTAGGCAAGCTGATCGAAGCGCGATGGCCAACGGCACTGCGCGCGGCGGGCAACCAGCCCGGCGAACGCGCCATGCTCATCGTCGCCCTCATGCTCGCAGACGCGCTCGACGAGGCCGAACATCGCCCGGTCGCCACCTCACCGATCCCGAGCGTCGACGACGCGGCATTGGCGCGCATCGCGGATCGTCTCGAAGGATTGGCCGACGCCCTTGAGCGAACGCCCGAAGCGTCCTAAATAGGGCGTGACGGGTACTGCCCGGTACGAGCCTTTATTATCCCTGAGGCTATTCATCATCCAAAGGGGGCTGTCCCTGCCCGGACCCTGGTCCGACGTACATGGTCCCCACCTGACGTACCGTGCGTCAGTGGATAACCCGGCAAACGGCCATGGCGGTCCCGTCACCGCGAACGTGCATCGTAACGATTCGCGTGAGCGCCGGTCCGACGTCCCGGCGCGGCTTTGCCGCGACTAGGCCCTGAGATTATGACAGACAAAGGCACCTTACGCGCGACGCTCCGCGCCCTCCGCGACGCAGCACCGCCCGCGACCCTGCCCG
>DASVUT010000083.1:0-1936 GCA_036386955.1 Sphingomonas sp.
GTGAAGCTTCCCGGGCCGCAATCGACCAGGATGTGGTCGGCACGGCCACCTTCCGGCAAGCGCGCGATCATCGGGACGAGCTGTTCGGCATGGCCGCGCCCGACCAGATCATGGCCGCACGCGATCACGACGCCGTCCTTGATCAGCGCGACCGAGCAGGCAGCCGTTGCGGTATCGATGACCAGGGTGCGCGTCATCCCCTCGCCGTCCGCCATGCCCGCCCGGGCTGTCAAGCCGCCGCACACCTCACACGAGGCTGCTGAAGCGATCGAACTCTGGCCTGGGCAGCCGCCCGTGGAGCGACGCGGGGTCGCCATAGCCCAATGTGGCGATGAAGTTCGATCGAACCGACGGCGTGTCCGCGAAGAACGCCTTGTCGACCTTGCCCTGATCGAACCCCGACATCGGCCCGGTATCCAGCCCCAGCGCCCGCGCCGCGATAATCAGGTACGCGCCCTGCAGCGTCGAATTGCGCATGGCCGATTCGCGGCGCAACTCGGCATTGCCGTCGAACCACGCCTTTGCGTCGACATGGGGGAACAGCCAGGGCAGCTCTTCGTGGAAATCGGTGTCCATGCCGATGATCACCGTCACCGGGGCCGCCAGGATCTTTGGCCCATTCGTGCCGCTGGCGCATTCGGCGAGCTTCGCCTTGCCCTCGGGCGTGCGCACCCAGACGAGGCGCGCCGGCATCTGGTTGGCCGATGTCGGCCCCCATTTCATCAGATCCCAGATCGCGCGCAGATCGTCATCGCTGACGGCCATGTCGCGATAATGGTTGTAGCTGCGGGCGGTGCGGAAAATCGCGTCGAGCGCCGCGTCGTCAATCGGGGTCATGGCATTCCTTGAGCAGGCGGACGGGATCAGACCGCGCGGACCTCGGTCACTTCGGGCACATAATATTTCAGCAGCTGCTCGATCCCGTTCTTCAGCGTCGCCGATGACGACGGGCATCCCGAGCACGCGCCCTGGAGCTGTAGGAAGACCTTGCCCTGGTCGAACCCGCGATACACGATGTCGCCGCCGTCATTCGCCACCGCTGGGCGGACCCGCGTCTCGATCAGCTCGCGGATCTGCGCGACGATGTCGGCATCGGCGGGATCGTCGGTGAAACTCTCCTCGGCCGGCACGCTGAACCCAGCGCTCGCGGCGCGGAACAGCGGCATGTTGGCGGAAAAGTGATCGAGCAACAGCCCCAGCACATCGGGCTTCACGCCCTGCCAATCCGTCCCCGGGGCCACGGTCACGGACACGAAATTATACCCGAAGAACACCCCCGTCACATCGCCCAGCGCGAACAGCGCATTGGCGAGCGGTGACGCCTCCGCCTCCTCGGGGGTCGCGAAGTCGCGGGTGCCGACCTCCATGACCGTGCGTCCCGGCAGGAACTTGAGCGTTTGCGGGTTCGGCGTGGATTCGGTTTCGATCAGCATGGACGGCATGTGGGCCGCGGACGCGGCGGGATCAAGCAGCTCTAGATTCTCCGGCAAGGGGAGGGGGGCCGCCGGCTTCTTCAGCCGGTGGTGGAGGGTGCCCACGCCAGCGACGGACGCCGCCCTGCACAACCGTGGGACCCCTCCGTCGCTTCGCACCACCTCCCCGTTCCGGGAAGGATTTTACACGTCGAGCTGCTTCACCGCCTGGTTCCAGCTGTCGATGTTGTTGCGCGCTTCCTGCACGAACGCCGATCGCTTGACGAAGCCCATGAACAGGTCCGCGAACCACTTGCCCGGGTTGCGCAAGGGTCGTTCGAACTGGACCAGCAGCACCACGCGCGTGCCGTCGGTCTCGTTCCAAACTTCGTGCTGATAGGTGTCGTCGAACACCAATGTCTCGCCCTCGGCCCAGCGCACGATGCGGTCGTGCACGCGCATCCGGACATCACCGTCGCGCGGCACGATCAGCCCAAGGTGACAGGTGATGAGCCCCTTGGTGA
>DASVUT010000084.1:0-2203 GCA_036386955.1 Sphingomonas sp.
GATCGTCGTCGGCAGCGTCGCCTCGCCCCTCGCGCGCATCGCCTCGACCTCGGCCAGCCGCGCGGCGATGGCGGCATTGCCGGGTTCGGCGTGCGCGGCGAAGCGGGCGTTGCCGAGCGTATATTCATGCCCGCCATAGGCGCGGGTCGTGTCGGGCATCGCGGCGAACAGCTGCAGCGATGCGTGCATCTGTTCAGGCGTCCCCTCGAACAGCCGGCCGCATCCCATCGCGAACAGCGTATCGCCGGTGAACACCACGCCGTCCTCGGCGAAATGGAATGCGATATGCCCCGCGGTATGGCCCGGCGTGTCGATCACCTGCGCGCTATGCGAGCCCAGCCGGATCACGTCGCCGCCGCGCACCTGGATGTCGAGCGTCGGGATCTTCCCGGCTTCCGCCGCGGGCCCGGTCACCGTCGCGCCCGCCGCCTTCACGCCCGCATTGCCGCCGATATGGTCGGGGTGCCAGTGCGTGGTCCACACCTGCGACACGGTCCAGCCGCGCGCGCGGGCGGCGGCCAGTACGGGCTCGGCCTCGCCCGGATCGACCACCGCCGCGTCATCGGTTGCCGGATCGTACACCAGCCAGGCGTAGTTATCCTGGAGGAGGGGCACGCGGACGATCTCCAGCGCCGCCATCACCACGTCCCGGTGTTGGGCATCGACGCCCACGGCTCGGCGGGCTCCAGCGTGCCCGCCTGGAGCAGTTCGATCGCGATCCCATCGGGCGTCTTCACGAACGCCATATGCCCATCGCGCGGCGGGCGGTTGATCGTCACGCCCGCATCCATCAGCCGCTGGCACGTCGCATAGATGTTGTCGACGCGGTAGGCGAGGTGCCCGAAATTACGCCCGCCGCTATAAGCTTCTGGGTCCCAATTATGCGTCAGCTCGACCTCGGCCTGCGCGCGTTCGCCCGGTCCCGCCATGTCCTCGTCCGCGGCGAGGAAGATCAGCGTGTAGCGGCCTTTCTCATTCTCCATCCGGCGGACCTCCTTCAGCCCGAGCAGTTCGAAGAAGGCGATGGTCGCTCGCGGGTCGGCGACCCGGATCATGGTGTGGAGGTAGCGCATGGTAAGCTCCTGTTTTCCGGGTCAACGGCCGACGGGTAGCGCGGGTTTCGCTGGCCCGCCCGTATCGAACTGCCTGAGCGCGGCGAGCGCCTGTTGCCCGGCAGGCGCGTTCGGTGCCAGCCGCGCGGCCTGCGCCCAGGCTGCGCGCGCACCGGCTTCGTCGCCGGAGAGCGCGGCGATGTTACCGGCCTCCAGCTGCACCGATGCATCGTCGGGCGACCGGCGCAGCGCCTCGCCAATGTCCTTGCGCGCCCGCGGCGCGTCCTTCACCCGCCGCGCCAGCGTCGCCGACAAGAGCCAGGCGAGCGGGTCTTCGGGCACCGCGATCAACGCGCGGTCCAGATCGGCGCGCGCGGCACCGGGATCATCGGTCGCGACCAGCGCGCGCGCGCGGTCGAGCAACGCTTCTCCCCGCTCGAAGGTCGGCAACGTGTCGCCCGCCAGCGCGGCGTCGAGCGCCACGCGCGCCTTGGCCGGCTCGCCCCCCGCCAGCCAGGCATTGCCCGCCTGCGACCAGTACAGCGCCGATCGGGTGTCGCGCGCGATCTCGGCCGCGCGCGCCGCCGCCTCGAACTCGGTCGCCGCCGCCGCCCAGGATCGTTCCGCCGCATAGGCGAGCCCGGCGCATTGCCGCGCGAACCAGCGCCCGCCCGCCGCACCCCAGCGGCTCGCCTCCGCCCGCGCCGCGACCGGATCGGTCCGGGTCAGCGCGACGCACGCGTCGAACCGGGCCGCGGCTGGATCTGGTGTTGCTTGCAACAGGGCGAGCAGGATCATGGATGGGAGCATAGGTCCTCCACCGCCCGGATCAGCAGCGCAAGATCGGCCTCGCGCGACAGGCGGTGATCGCCCTCCTTGACCAGCCATAGCTGCACGTCGGGTGAACGGATGATCTGCGCGAGATGCGCGGTGCGATGCCACGGCACATCGGGGTCGCGCATCCCCTGGAGCAGCCGGACCGGCCCGTCATAGGCAATCTCGCCAAAGCTGATCCGATTGGCCTCGCCCGACGACCAGAATGCGCGGGTATAGACCGTGGGTTCGGGGCCATACGGATTGGACCGCTCCAGCCGGCCTTCCTGCAGCAGCACCATCTTCTCATCGGTGGTGAAGCCCCAGTCGGTGAAATC
>DASVUT010000085.1:0-6095 GCA_036386955.1 Sphingomonas sp.
CGATGTGCCGCTGGGCGCGTTCCTGTCCGGCGGGGTCGACAGCTCGGCGGTCGTCGCGCTGATGGCGGAGGCGTCCAGGCGGGCGGTCAAGACCTGCACCATCGGCTTCGACGAGGCCGATCATGACGAACGCGTCCACGCGACCCGCGTCGCCGATCGGTTCGCGACCGATCACCGCGAACAGATCGTGTCGGCGGACGGCGACATGGCGCTCGTGGACACGCTCGCCCATGCCTTTGACGAGCCGTTCGCCGACGGATCGGCGCTTGCCACCTGGCGCGTCTGTGCGCTCGCGCGCGAACAGGTGACGGTGGCGCTGTCGGGCGACGGCGCGGACGAGGCGCTTGCGGGGTATCGCCGCCACCGGTTCCAGGCGGCGGAGGAGCGGGTGCGCGCGCTGCTACCCGCCGGTTTGCGCACGCCCGTGTTCGGCGCGCTCGGCCGCTATTATCCCAAGGCCGACTGGGCACCCCGGGCGTTCCGGGCGCGCACGACCTTTGCCGCGCTCGCGCTGGACGGGGGGGAGGCGTACGCGCGGGCGGTCGGAGTGACCGGGCCCGACCTGCGCGCGCGACTTTTCTCGTCCACCCACGCCCGCGCCATCGCGGGGTACCGGGCGGAGGATCGCTATATCGCCGCGATGCGTGACGCGCCCGCGCGCGATCCGATCGACCGAGCGCAATATGCCGATTGCGCGATATGGTTGCCCGGCGACATCCTGACCAAGGTCGACCGCACGAGCATGAGCGTCGGGCTGGAGGCGCGCGAGCCGTTGCTCGACCATCGGCTGGTGCAGTTCTGCGCGACGCTGCCCGCGTCGATGCGGCTGCGTGGCGGCGAGGGCAAATGGCTGATGAAGCGCGCGCTGGAGCCCTATCTGCCGCGCGAGACCTTGTACCGGCCCAAGATGGGCTTCGTCACGCCGATCGCGCGCTGGTTCCGCGGGCCGCTCGCCGACACGGCGGCAGCGCTGTCGCGATCGCGTGTACTGGCCGATACCAACTGGTTCGACATGGACGCGATCCGCGCGCTGGCGGATGCGCACAAGGCGGGGCGCGCCGATCACGGCCGCACCCTGTGGCAATTGCTGATGCTCGAGCGCAGCCTACCCCGGCTGTTCGGATAATACCTTCCGTTCGCCCTGAGTCTGTCGAAGCACCGTTCTTTTCTGACCCACCTCGTCAGAAAAACTCTGCTTCGACAAGCTCAGCCTGAACGGATGGGGTGAGATCGAGGATCGACCCCACCCCATGGGCGATCAGTCGAAGCTGGCACCCCAGCGACGCTTCACCCGGTCCTTCCACAGCCCGCGATGATACGCGTCCGACGCCAGCAGCGGCATGACCGACCCGGCCTCGGCAAAGACCATCTGTTCGATGCCGGTGTTGACCTTGCCCCAGCTCGCCGCCTCCTGCAGCGTCGAGGACGAACACGCGCCGTCGCGCACATCGGCCACGGTGATCTGCACCGCGTACTTATGCACCTGGACATCGTCATGACCCAGGATCTCGGCGCAGACGACCGTGTCCTGGATGAAGTTCTTCGGAACCCCGCCGCCGATCATCAGCAGGCCCGTGGTACCCGCCTTGATCTTGATGTCGGTCAGTTCGCGGAAGTCGGCGATCGCATCCAGCACCATATACGGCTTGCCTGCCTTGGCGCGGTCGACCTGATGCTTGACCAGCCCGAACCCTGCCGAGGAGTCGACGAACGCCGGGCAGAAGATCGGCACGTCATGCTCATAGGCGAGCTTGACGAGGCTGTTCTCCTTGGTGCCGTGTTCGACCAGATATTTGCCCATCTCGCGGATGAACTCCCGGCTCGAATAGGGCCGCGGCTCCAGCGTCTCGGCGATCTCGAAGATCGTGTGGTCGACGTGCTGCAGCTGCTCTTCGTCGATATAGGTGTCGTAAATCCGGTCGATCAGCAGCGAGCGCAGCGTGTCGTCATCCGGCACGTCGAGCGCTTGATAATGCTTGTGGCCAAGCCCTTCGAAGAAATCCATGTCGACGATCGTCGCGCCGGTGGCGACGACCCCGTCGATCATGTTGTTGCGCAGCAGCTCGGCATAAAGGTCCATGCAGCCGCCCGCGCTGGTCGAACCGGCGATGACGAGAAAGATCGAGCAGTCCTTGTCGGCCAGCATCTGGTTGTAGATGCTGGTCGCGCGGCCGAGGTCGCGGCTGGTGAAGCTCATATCGGCCATCGCGTCGACGATCGGGCGCGCGTCGAACTTGGTGATGTCGATATGCTCGACGACGGTGGACAACAGCTCCGCCTTACGGGTGTCGTTGATCGATAGTTCGGACATGATTGGGCCTTCACAAGAACCGGCGTCGTTCAAGGGGACGCGGAAACCCGTGTAAGGGGCGGCACACAAATTGTGTGCCGCCGCCTATCTCTGCAATGTAGTGAGGAGGTTACAGCTTTACGACGTTGGAGTGCGCGGGCGCATCCAGCTCGACATAAAGGCTCGCCATCGGCTCGTCCGCGACGATCACCGTCTCGTCCGACCCGAAGCCGTTGAACCCGGTCCGCATCGCCGCGCCGTACGCGCCGAGCATCCCGATCTCGATATAATCGCCGACCTCGACATCGGCCGGCAGCAGGAACGGCCCCGCCATATGGTCCATGTCGTCGCAGGTCGGGCCGTAAAAGGAGAACGGATGGTCGCGTACGTCCGATTCGGGCTCGCGCAACAGCGTGACCGGGAAACGCCAGCCGAGATGCGCGGCATCGAACAACGCGCCGTACGCCCCGTCGTTGATGTACAGTTCCGCCCCCCGCCGCCGCTCGACGCGCACGACCAGCGAGCTGTATTCAGCGCACAGCGCACGGCCGGGCTCGGCCCAGAGTTCGGCCGAATAGCTGATCGGCAGCGATTCGAACGCGCGGTGGATGACGTCGAAATACCGCTCCAGCGCCGGAGGCTCCATGCCCGGATAGACGCTGGGGAAGCCGCCGCCGACGTCGATCACGTCGACGGTGACCGCCGCATCGACGATCGCCGCGCGCACGCGCTCCATCGCCTGCGAATAGGCTTCGGGCGTCATCGCCTGGCTTCCGACATGGAAGCAGATGCCCAGCGCATCGGCGGCCTGGCGAGCCGCGAACAACAGCGCCTTGGCTTCGTGTGGCGCGGCACCGAACTTGGACGCCAGGCTCAGCTTGCTGTGTTCGGACGAGACACGCAGCCGGACGCACAGCGTGAGGTCGGCCGCGTCACCCGTAGCGCGCATGATCTTGCTCAGCTCTTCCAGGCTATCGAGCGAGAACACGCGGACGCCGTGGACGGCGTACGCCTCCGCGATCGCTTCCTCGGCCTTGACCGGGTGCATGAAGCACAGGGTCGCGTCGGGCAGCGTGCGTGCGACGAGCCGCACCTCGGCGATCGAGGCGACGTCGTAATGCGTGATGCCGCTGTCCCACAGGATGCGCAGCAGGTCGGGCGAGGGATTCGCCTTAACCGCGTACATCGAACGACCCGGGAACCGCTCGGCGAAGAACCGGGCGGCCCGTGCCGCGGCGTGCGGACGGACAAGCGTCACCGGCTGGACCGGCTTGCGCTTGGCGATGTCGATGCCTGCCTCCACGATGGAGGAACGGGCGGTCGAAAGGGGCGCTAGCCCCAGCGCGTTATGATGCTGGTGCAAATCAAGGGACCTCCAAGTGGCTTTCGCCGACGACGTGAAAAGCTGCCTTGCGGTTGGAAGTCCCATGGGGCAGCGAGAGGCCGATTAGGGTCCACCGACCCCCATGTAAAGCGGATATGAGGGCGAGGGCGGCCGATAATGACGATTTTGCGACAGCCCACCCGTGCTGGGGTCCGTGACGCGGCGGAGAAGATCGCCCGCGTCCTGCCGGCAAGCCCGCTGTTCGTCCACGACATCAAGGGGATACCGGTCGCGTTCAAGGCCGAATGCCTCCAGCCGATGGGCGCGTTCAAGCTGCGGGGCGCCTGGCACCGGCTGACCGCGCTGGACGATGCGGCGCGGGCGCGCGGGGTCGTCGCCTTCTCGAGTGGGAATCACGCGCAAGGGATCGCCTGGGCCGCGCGCCGGCTGGGGATAGCGGCCACCGTCGTCATGCCGACCGACGCGCCCCGGGTGAAGCGCGACGCGACACTGGCGATGGGCGCGGAGGTCGTCGATTACGACCGCGCAACGCAAAGCCGGGAGGCGATCGCCGGACGGCTGGCGGATGCCCGCGGTGCCACGCTGGTGCCAAGCTTCGACGACCCGTGGGTGATCGAGGGCCAGGGATCGGCGGCGATCGAGGCGGCGACGCAGATGGCCGCGGCGGACTTGGGCGCACCAGCACATGTGCTGATTCCGTGCGGGGGCGGTGGGTTGGCCGCCGGCTGCACGCTGGCGCTGCCCGATGCGACCGTGACGGTCGTCGAGCCCGAAGGTTGGGACGACATGCGCCGATCGCTGGAGGCGGGCTGGATCGAGCCCGTCGGCCACAATCCGCCCCCGACCGCCTGCGATTCGCTCCAGACGCAGCGTGTGTCGCCGCTGACCTTCGACGTGCTGTCGCGGCGCGGCGTGACCGGCGTCGCGGTCAGCGAAGCCGAGACCGCGCGGGCGCAGGCCTGGGCGGCGGAACGGCTGCGGCTCGTGGTCGAACCCGGCGGCGCGGTGGCGCTGGCGGCGCTGCTCGGCGGGCACGTACCGCTGCGCGAAGGGATGCTGGTGATGCTGTCGGGCGGGAATGTCGATCTGGCGGCGTACGCGCAGGCGATCACTCCTAATGCTCCTTCGGATTGTGCTTCCGCGAAGGCGGGAGCCCAGGCTGAACTCCCGCCTTCGCGGGAGCACAAGGAGTGCACGTGACCACCATCGCCGCCGCCGCGCCCGCCATCGCGATGCTCGCCTGTTTCGCGTGTCTTGCCGGCGGGTCCGTCCTGATCGTGCGCCGCCGCGACGTGCGCAAGGGCGTGCTGATGCTGGTCATGGCTGCGGTGCTGCTCGGCAACGTGCTGATCTGGACGGTTTAGCGACCCACCCATCACCCCGGACTTGATCCGGGGTGCATGCGATACCGCCAGCGCAGGTTCTCGCGTCAGGCCGCATCCCATGGATGCTGAAACAAGTTCAGCACGACGGTAAGGGGATAGGCGCGTCAGCATCGGCGAAGCCGATGCCCGTCGGACGGTGCGCCGCACCGCCGGCCGGGCTTCAGCCCAATTCACCTGATCGGTGAGTCAGGCGCCAGCCGCATATCCAGATAATTGTCCACGCTCCCCATCAACTGCACCATCTCATGCTCGAAGAAATGGTTCGCCTTTGGGATGGTATCGTGGTGGATTGTGATGTGCTTTTGCGTGCGCAGCTTGTCGACCAGCTTCTGGACCGCGCCGCCGGTGACGACCTCGTCATTCTCGCCCTGGATGATGATCCCCGATGACGGGCATGGTGCCAGGAAGGTGAAGTCGAACATGTTCGCCGGCGGCGCGACCGAGATGAAGCCTCTGATCTCGGGCCGCCGCATCAGCAACTGCATGCCGATCCACGCGCCAAAGCCATAGCCCGCGACCCAGGTCGTCGAGGCTTCGGGGTGGAAGCTCTGTACCCAATCGAGCGCCGACGCCGCATCGCTCAATTCGCCGATACCGTTATCGAACACGCCCTGGCTCTTGCCGACGCCGCGGAAGTTGAACCTGAACGTCGCGATACCGCGCCGCTGGAACGTCTTGTACAGGTCCTGCACGATGCGGTTGTTCATCGTGCCACCCGACGACGGATGCGGATGGAGGATCATCGCCACGGGCGCGCGCGGACGCGGGCCGGGGTTGAACCGACCTTCCAGACGCCCTTCCGGGCCGGGAAAGATGACTTCTGGCATCGAAAATCTCGCAAAGAATAGCGGCGCTGGTGGAGCGCCCAAGCCCCGCGCTATATAGGCGGACGTGTCCCAAGAGCAATCAGCCCGAACCCGCCTCTACCTCGATCACGCCGCGACCACCCCGATCACCGCGGCGGCGGCGGCGGCGGTGGTGGACGGCATGGCGAACTGGGCCAATCCGTCGAGCCCGCACGCGCCCGGACGCGCGGCGCGTGCGGCGCTGGAGGCCGCGCGGGGGCGGATCGCGG
>DASVUT010000086.1:0-3232 GCA_036386955.1 Sphingomonas sp.
CAGCACCGCCGCGATCGCGGTCGCCCCGACGATCGCATAGCGCCGTGCGCCGATCAGCCCCTTGCGCGTGATGATGCCCGCCCGCTCCAGCAGCATCAGCAGCACCGGGAGCAGGAACGAAATGCCGAACCCGAACAGGAACTGCATCACGAACGACAGGTAATTGCCGATCGCGGGCAGTGCCTCCTGCTGCACCCCGCCGACGCTGCCCTGAAATCCCAGCAGGAAATGCAGCGCCATCGGGATCGCGAGGAAATAGGCGAGCGACGCGCCCGCGGTGAACAGCACGGGCGTCGCGAGGAGGAATGGCAGAAGCGCGCGCTTCTCCTTGCGATACAGCCCGGGCGCGACGAACTGCCACAGTTGGTTGGCGATCACGGGAAACGAGATCATCATCGCCGCGAAGAACGCGACCTTGATCTGC
The DNA here is from genome assembly GCA_036386955.1 of Sphingomonas sp. Taxonomy (GTDB): domain Bacteria; phylum Pseudomonadota; class Alphaproteobacteria; order Sphingomonadales; family Sphingomonadaceae; genus Sphingomonas. Next base: position 425 of record DASVUT010000086.1, read on the forward strand.
ACGAAGAACGCTTCGAACATCTGCGTGTAGATGACGGTCTTCTGCCCGGCGTCGAGGAGCGGACGGGCCAGGATGCCGAAGATATCCTCGGCGAAGTAATAGCTGACGCCGAACGCGATCGCGATCGCCAGCATGCAATAGAGCAGCCGTCGGCGCAGTTCGATCAGGTGGTCGAGGAGCGGCGCGCGGCTGGCGTCGAGATTGTCGTCGCTCACGACGCTGCCTTGGCGTCGGCGGCGGGTGCCGCGTCACCCACGGTCACCTGCGGCTTTTCGATCGAGACGGGGACCGCGACGTCGGGCAGGATCGTGGGTTGCGCCACCACGACCGGCTCGATGTCGGCGGGCGTATCCGACGATGCGGTATCGGTCTGGGGATGTTCGCGCATGATCCGTTCATTCTCGGTCGCCCAGCGCTTCTCCATCTCCTCCAACTCCGCCTCGCGGACCATGGTGTCGAAGCCGGAGCGGAACTGGCGCGCGACTCCGCGCGCGCGGCCGACCCAATAGCCGACGACGCGCATCGCCTTGGGCAGGTCCTTGGGACCGATCACCACCAGCGCCACGAAGGCGACCAGCAGAAGCTCGGACGAGTCGATACCGAACACGAGTGGCTAGACGCGGATGCGGATCAGCGTTCGTCGCGGACGCGCTCGCCGTCGCGGTCATAGGCAGGCGTGGCATCCTTGGCGACCTCGATCCGCGCGGCCGGCTTGCTGTCGTCCTCGGCCATGCCCTTCTTGAAGTTCTTCACGCCCTTGGCGACGTCGCCCATCAGGCTGGAGAAACGCCCACCGCCGAGCAACAGGATCGCGACGACGGCGAGGACGAGCAGGTGAATGGGGCTAAAACCGCCCATGACGCATCTCCTTGGTCTTTGTGCCTATCTAGGCGCGAACGGCCCGGCTTTCCACCACCACGTTCACGCAACCGTGGCCAGCAGGGCATCGCGGCGGGCGATCGCCTCGGCCATGTCGCCCTTCCCCGGTGAGACACCGGCCATCGCGCGGTCAAGCCGGACGCGCGCGGCCTCCCCGATCGGCCCCAGTCGTCCGGCGATCTCGACCATTTCGTCCATCCTCGCCCAGCAATCGAGCACCAGATCGCACCCCGCCGCGATCGCGCCCGCCGCCTTTGTGCCGGCGGTGCCCGACAGCGCCTTCATGTCGATGTCGTCGGTCATCAGCAGCCCGTCGAACCCGATCCGCCCGCGGATGATGTCGGCGATGATCGTTGCAGACAGCGTCGCCGGGTTCGCCGCGTCCCACGCCTCGAACACGATGTGCGACGTCATCCCCATCGGCGCTTGCGACAAGGTGCGGAACGGTTCCAGGTCGACCGCCAGCGCCGCCTCATCGGCGGTGACCGTGGGCAGGTGATGATGCGTGTCGACCAGCGCGCGGCCGTGCCCGGGCATGTGCTTGATCACGCCGACGACACCACCCATGGCCAGACCCTCCAGCATCGCACGGCCGAGTGCTGCCACCTGCATCGCATCGCTGCCATAAGCGCGGCAGGTGATCGCATCGGTCGTGTCGGCTTGCACCACGTCGAGGATCGGCGCGCAGTTCACGGTGATGCCGACCTCGCTCAGCATCAGCCCCAGCGCCTCGCCGTTTGCGCGCATCGCCTGGATCGCGGTCATCGGCGCGCGGGCATAGGCGCTGGCGAAGACCGGCCCGGCCGGGAACGCCGGCCACTCCGGCGGGCCCATCCGCGCCACCGGCCCACCCTCCTGATCGATCAGGATCGCCAGATCGTTGCGCCCGGCGAGCGCGCGCAAGCTGTCGGTCAGCGCGCAAACCTGCGCCCGGTCGACGATGTTGCGCCGGAACAGGATATAGCCCGCGGGCTCCACCTCGGCGAAGAACGCCCGCTCGTCGGCGGTCATCACGGGGCCGGACAGGCCGAAGATCACGGGCTTCATGCCCGCGACCTATCGCCCCGCGCCCGCCACGCCAACCCTCGGTCAGCTGGCGACGAAGCAGCTTTCGCCCGCGACGCGCAACCGCCCGCACAGATCGGCGGCCTGGTTCGCACTGCCCGCATTCACCCGCAGCCGGTACAGGGTGCGCCCGTTCGCCGCGACCGGCTGCACCGATTTGCCCAAGGGGGCGAGATAGCCGAAGCGCTTGGAGAAACTGGTCCATGCGGCATTGGCCACGGCTTCGCTCGGATAGGCGCCGAGCTGGACCAGCGAACCGCCGCCGCTCGCGGTCGCGGCCGGGGCCTGCGCCTTGATCGGGGCCGCGGCGACCAGCCGTCCCTTGCTCGCGGGCACCTGCGCCACGGTGTTGCGTCCGCCGGTGGGGGTCGGCGATGCGGCCGGGACGACGCGGCGGCCGGTGACCGGCGCTTCGGGTACGCCGGCCAGATCGATCGCGCCGTTATTCGCCTTGCCCTGGCTCGTCGCGACCGCGCTGGTGCCTTCGCCCTCGACCTTCAGCCCGCCCGGATCCTCGGGCCGGACCTTATAGTCGCCTTCCTGCGCCACGATCAGCTGCCCGTCGCCGTCGGCGCGCGGCTGCTGGATGGTGTAGATCGCCAGGATGATCGCGGCGAGCACACCCAGCCCCAGCACGACGAACGCGAACACGCGCCCGGCGCTCACGCCTTGCGGCTCGTCGGGCTCGACCGTTTCGAGCCAAGGGAGGCGATCCTCCTCGCGCAGGTCCATCTGGTCCGCCATCAATTCAGCTCCGAAACCGCCTCGACCCCCATGAGCCCAAGTCCGTTACGGATAATCCGCGCGACGCCATCCGCCAAGGCGAGTCGCGCACGCGTGGCCGTCACATCGTCGGGCTGCAGG
>DASVUT010000087.1:0-2266 GCA_036386955.1 Sphingomonas sp.
CAAAGCCGAACCGCCGCGGATCATTCAGCGCCAGCGCCCGGCCGCCTTCCGTCGCGATCAGCAGATGATCGTGGACCAATGTTTCGGCCGGATCGACCCGCCATCGCCCGGACATCCCCAGATGGAAGATCATCGTATCGCCGCGATCGGTGTCGATCAGCCCGTATTTCGCCCGCCGCCCGATCCCGGTCACGACCGCGCCGGTCATCCGCTGGCGCAGGTCCGCCGGGAACGGAAAGCGCAGGTCCGGCCGCCGTGCCTCGACGGTTGCCAGCCGCTGCCCCACCAGCACGGGACGCAGCCCGCGCACACTTGTCTCGACTTCGGGTAACTCAGGCACATGGCCGAGCTAGGTTGGGTTTGCCCGCGCCACAAGCGCCAGCTAGGGCGTTGGCGATGACCGACACCGTGTCCTTCGGCTACGAGAATGTGGCCCCCGCCGAAAAAACCGCTCGCGTCGGCGGCGTCTTCACCAGCGTCGCGCGCTCGTACGACCTGATGAACGACGCCATGTCGGGGGGCATGCACCGGCTGTGGAAGGACCGGTTCGTGCGGCTGGTCGCCCCGCGTGCGGGTGAACAGGTCCTCGACATGGCCGGGGGCACCGGCGACATCGCGTTCCGGATGGCGGCGCGCGGCGCGTCCGTCACCGTCGCCGACATCAACCCGGCGATGCTGGAGGTCGGCATGGAGCGCGCGGCCGAGCGCGGCATCAGCGGGCTCGTCTGGTCCGAAGCCAATGCCGAAACGCTGACCTTCCCCGATCGGTTCTTCGATGCCTATACGATCGCTTTCGGCATCCGCAACGTGACGGATATCCCGGCGGCCCTGGCGGAGGCGCACCGCGTGCTTCGCCGCGGCGGCCGCTTCTTCTGCCTCGAATTCTCGACCACCACCTGGCCGGGGTTCAAGGACGTGTACGACGCGTATTCGCACCGCGTCGTGCCGCGCCTGGGGCAGCTTCTCGCTCGCGACAGCGAAAGCTACCGCTACCTCATCGAGTCGATCCGCCGCTTCCCGCCGATGCCGCAGTTCGAATCGATGATCCGCACCGCCGGCTTCACCCAGACGCGCGTCGAACCCATCCTCGGCGGCCTCGTCGCCATCCATTCGGGATGGAAGATTTAATGCTGCCGATCGCCTGCAAAGGCTTTCGCGCGACGTGACCTCCCCCCTCGTCCATAGCTGGCGGCTCCTGAAATGGGGCCGCATCCTCGCCCGGCACGGCGCGCTCAAGGGCATCGAGCGCGATCCGAACACGCCCGCGGCGGTGCGCCGGCTGGTCCGTGTCGCCCGGCTGGGCGCGCGCGTGCCCGCGGTGCCGCGTTACGCCGATGCGTTCCAGGCAATCGGCCCGGCCGCGATCAAGCTGGGACAAACGCTCGCCACGCGCCCCGACATCGTCGGCGATGTCGCCGCCACCGACTTGCTCCGCCTGCAGGATCAGTTGCCCCCCGTTCCCTATTCCGTGATCCACGCCGCGCTGACCGCGAGCCTTGGCCGCGATCCCGCCCAACTCTTTGCCAGCATTGAGGCAGTCCCCGTCGGGGCCGCGTCGATCGCACAGGTCCACCGCGCGGTCACGACCGACGGCCGCACCGTCGCGGTCAAGGTGCTGCGGCCTGGTGTCGAGGAGGATTTCGCGCGCGCCATAGACACGTACCAGTGGGCCGCCGCCCAGCTCGAGTCGATGAGCACCGAGGCGCGGCGGCTGCGTCCCCGACTGACGGTGGAGAATTTTCGCCGCTGGACGCTGCGTGAGCTGAACTTCCGGCGAGAGGCCGCGTCCGCGTCCGAGCTTGCCGAGTCGATGACGGCCGAGCCGGATTTCACCGTGCCCGCGATCGACTGGCAACGTTCCACCGCCAAGGTGCTGACGATCGAGTGGGTCGACGGGATCAAGCTGTCCGATCGCCCCGCGCTCGTCGCGGCCGGCTACGACTTGCCCCACCTCGCGCGCACGCTCGTCAGTGCCTTTCTGCGGCAAGCGATCGCCGAAGGCTTCTTCCACGCCGACATGCACCAGGGCAATCTGTTCGCGCTGCCGGGCAACCGCATCGCCGCGATCGACTTCGGCATCATGGGCCGGATCGATCGGCGCGCGCGCGTATGGCTGGCCGAGATTCTCTACGGTCTGATCACGGGCAATTACAAACGCGTCGCAGAAATCCATTTCGAGGCGGGCTACGTCCCCTCGCACCACACTGTCGCCGAGTTCGCCACCGCGCTGCGTGCCGTGGGGGAGCCGATGCGCGGACTGCCGGTC
>DASVUT010000088.1:0-4567 GCA_036386955.1 Sphingomonas sp.
ATGGGCTCAAGGCGCTGCATCTTCTGAAGCGCTCCGGCTACGAGGTCGAGGATCGCCACCTGACGACGCGCGAGGCGACGGACGCGTTTAAGGCGGAGCATGGGGTCGCCACCACGCCGCAGATCTTCATCGCCGGAAGGCGCATCGGCGGTTACGACGATCTTCGCCGCTTCCTCGGCAAACGCGTCGCCGATCCCAAGGCGGTGAGCTACCGGCCGGTGATCGCCTTGTTCGCGATGACGGCTTTGATGGCGATGGCGGCGAGCTATTCCGTAAGCGGCAGCGTCTTCACGCTGCGGGCGGCCGAATGGTTCATCGCATTCTCGATGGTCGTGCTGGCGCTGCTCAAGCTCCAGAACGTCGAGAGCTTCGCGACCATGTTCCTGAATTACGACCTGCTTGCGAAAAGGTGGGTGCCCTACAGCTATTTCTACCCGTTCGCGGAGGGCCTGGCGGGAATCCTGATGGTCGCCGGAGCGCTGCCCTGGCTGTCCATACCGGTCGCGCTCTTCATCGGCGGCGTCGGTGCGGTCTCGGTGTTCAAGGCCGTCTATGTCGATCGGCGCGAGCTCAATTGCGCCTGCGTCGGCGGCTCCAGCAACGTGCCGCTGGGCTTCGTGTCCCTGACCGAGAATCTGATGATGATCGCGATGGCGCTGTGGATGGCCCTGGCGGCTTCGGGGCTTGCCGGCGGGATGCACGCGGCGGGCTAGCCGCAAAGACGCAAAGACGCAAAGACGCAAAGACGCAACGATGCACCGGTGCGTCGAAGGAATCGCCGCAACTCGCTCTCCCGCGCAGCGCAGCTGCTCATCACGGAGGATCCTCGGAAGCATGCAAAACTCGCATGGCCTCGGGAGCGGCACGACATCGTCGCGTCTTTGCGTCGTTGCGCTGAAAATGATTGGCCTGCGGCCGGTGAGGGTTCGCACCGGCCGCACCGGCGCAACCCGGCGGTGGAGGCGCAGCCGCTGTTGCCTTCGCGCCACATTGGCGTTGCAATCGTGCCGCGAGGATGGCGAGAGGTTATGGCTGGGCCAAGAGAAACTATGCCGGGGCGGGCCAGTCTTGCTACTTAATGTCGGCTAATCACGCAGCAAATGCGGGTTTCAGGGGGATTTCACATGTTTCGTCGCAATTCGTTGAAAACGTTCCTGTTTTCCGGAGCCGCCTTTGCCGCCCTGTCGATCGCTGGTCCCGCCGCGGCGCAGACCGACCCGGCCGGGGACGAATCCGCGGCCGAAACCGATGTCGCGCAGACTGAAGCGGATGTGGCGGATGTGGCGGAGCCGGAGAACCCCCAGGACATTGTCGTCACCGGCACCCGGATCGTCCGCGACGGCTTCCAGGCGCCGACTCCGGTCTCCGTCCTCACTCGGGAAGACATCGAGAACACCTCGCCGACCAACAACATCGCCGACTTCGTCAACCAGTTGCCGCAGCTGGCCGGTTCGACCAAGCCCGCCAACTCGCGCCTCAACATCTCGAACGGCTCCGCCGGAATCAATGCGCTCAACCTGCGCAACCTGGGTGAAGGCCGTACGCTGATCCTGATCGACGGCCGCCGCTCGGTGGGTTCGACGATCTTCGGCTGGGTCGACATCAACACGATACCGCAGGCGCTGGTCGACCGGGTCGAGGTCGTCACCGGCGGCGCCTCCTCCGCTTACGGTTCGGACGCGGTCGCGGGCGTGGTCAACTTCGTGCTCAACAAGAAGTACGAGGGCCTGCGCGTCGAAGGCGACATGGGCGTCACGACCGTCGGCGACAACTTCAACTATTCGGGCAGCATCTCCGGCGGCACCGCCTTCGCGGGCGGCCGCGGCCATGTCATCTTCAACGCCGAGATCGCGCACCAGGACGGCATCTTCTCGGTCGATCCGGAGGATCGCCCGTGGAACCATCGGGGCTATCTGGCCTTCCAGGATCCGAATTTCGTTGCGGCGACAAGCACCACGCCTCAATTCATCACGTATCGGAGCGGGGCCGGCCAGACGAACCAGGCGCCGGGCGGGTTCATCACCGGTTCGACGGGCACCGTCGCCAACGTGCTGCGCGGCCGCTATTTCGGCCAGAACGGCCAGGTCATCCCGTTCCAATATGGCGGCGTGACCTCGCCGAGGCTGGGCAGCGGCGCCGCTCCGACCCGCACCGTCGGCGGCGATTGGCGCTTGAACGATTCGGGGCGACGGATCGGTCTCACCCCGCGGGACGACCGTTACGGTTTCTTCGGCCGAGCGAGCTTCGAGGTCGCCGACGGAGTCGAGCTGTTCGCCGAGGGTTCGTACAATCACCAGGAAGTGTTTTTCAACGCGGGCCCCAACCTCGGCTCCTTCAACCTGAACACGACCGGCTGCACCACGGTGCCGGTGCCGATTACCTGCAACGCGTTCGCGCTTCAGACGCTCGGCGCGGCACAGCTTGCCGGAGTGACCCAAATCAGCGTCACCTCCACCGGGGCCGACCTGCCGTTTCGAGGAATCAACAACAAGCGCGAGGTGCAGCGCTACGTGATCGGGGCGGAGGGCTCCTTCGATGCGTTTAACGAGCCCGCGCGGTGGGACGTATATGCCCAATATGGCCGTTCCGACGTCCGCGAGCAGTTGCGCGACATTCAGCACATCACCAACCTTGCGAACGCCACCAGCGTCGCCTTCGCGCCGGCGGGCAACGCCGGCGGCTATCCGGCGGGCTCGATCCAGTGCCTGATCAACGTCGATGCCAACGCCAACAACAACGATCCCGCCTGCGTGCCCTTGAACCGGCTCGGCATCGGAGTCGCGAATCCGGCAGCGATCGATTACGCCCTCGGCGACCCGTATCGCGACCAGGTGCTGGAGCAGCGCGTCGCCGGCGCCAACCTGTCGTTGACTCCGTTCGCCACCTGGGCTGGCGACGTGAGCGTCGCCGTCGGCGCCGAATATCGCGAAGAGAAAATTCGCGGCACCGTGCCGGCCGAGTTCCAGCCGATCATCAACGCCAACGGCACCACGACCAACCGCTGGTCGGTCGGCAACTATCTGCCCTTCACCGGCAAGTACAACGTGAAGGAAGCCTATCTCGAGACCGTCGTTCCGCTGGGTTTCGGCCTCGAGTTCAACGGCGCCGTGCGGGCAACCGACTATTCGAACTCGGGCTATGTCACGACGTGGAAGCTGGGTGCGACGTGGGCGCCGATCGAGGATATCCGGTTGCGGGTGACGCGCTCGCGTGACATCCGCGCTCCCAATCTGAACGAGCTTTATCAGGCGGGTACGGCCAACAGCGACTCCGTGCGCAATCCCAAGTTCACGCCGGACCTTGCCAACGGCCCTCAATTCTTCAGCTATTCGGGACTGACGACCGGCAACCCCGATCTGCGACCGGAAAAGGCCGATTCCTGGAACATCGGGGCCGTGTTCTCCCCGCGCTTCATGCCGGGCTTCACGGCATCCGTCGATTACTTCCGGATCGACCTGGAAGACGCGATCGACTCGCTCAGCGCGCAGGAGACCGTCAACCGCTGCAACGAAGGCCGTCAGGAATATTGCGACGCCATCACCAACGATCCCACTCGATCGCTGCCGAACAATCCCTATCTGCTGATCCGCACGCAGCCGTTCAACTTCGTGAGCCACCTGGTGCGCGGAGTCGACTTCGACGTGGCCTATCGCAGGCGGATCGGCGTGGGCAGCGTGCTGCTGAAGGGCACGGCAACGCGCTACATCGAGAACCTGCGCGACACCGGCATCGTCGGTACCGTTCCGGTCAACTCCGTGGGGGCGAATGGCGGCCAGGCCAGCACGCCCAAGTGGATCTATCGCTTCAGCGCCACTCATGACACGCCGACCTATTCGCTCACCGGCGTGGCTCGGGGCGTGAGCAAGGGCAAGTATCTCGCCAACGCCATCGAGTGCTCGGCCGGCTGCCCCCTCTCGACGTCGCAGTTCCCGACCTACGACAACAACCGGGTCAAGGGGGCGCTCTACTTCGACCTCAACGCGACGATCAAGTTCGACGCGGTCGGAAGCGGCGACGGCGAGTTCTTCATCAACGTCACCAACGTGCTGAACGCCACTCCGATCTTGTTGCCTGAAACCGGGCTCGCCGCGAACAGCACCTACAGCGACCTGCTCGGGCGGCAGTTCCGGGCCGGAATCAGGCTTCGGCTGCGCTAGAGCGTTTTCGAGCTGGCTGGAACAGCCGGCGGCTCGGAAAACGCGACTTAGAAAATCCTGGAGCGGTTCGACATCGGTCGAACTCGCTCCAGCCGTCCTCGGACGCCCTGGGCGGATGAACGAAGGCCGCGGCCGGACCAGGCCGCGGCCTTTGTTTTGCCCGGAGGCGCCCTACCTGAGGCGAAACGCCGGCTGAAGGAATGCGAGACATGGATCATTACCCGCTTCGGAACGGGATCGTCCATTGCGAGGACGTGCCTCTGCCGACGATCGCGCGCGAGGTGGGAACGCCGGTCTACGTCTATTCGACCGCGAGCATGGTGAGTCAGACCCGGGTCCTCAAATCGGCTCTGGCGCCGCTCGGCGACCCGCTCATCGCCTTTGCCGTCAAGGCCAACCCGAACCCGGCG
>DASVUT010000089.1:0-3227 GCA_036386955.1 Sphingomonas sp.
ATGGAAAGGGCCCCGCGCCGCCAACTTGGCGACCTCCATCTCTCTCCGCTCGCCGATCGCACCACCTTCGCCGACAAGCAGATCAGCTTCTCCTATGCCACCGCAGCCGTCCGCCGGCGCACCGCGACCTCGATCGCGGCGGCGAGTTGCGCGGAGGTGAAGGGCTTGCCGAGCACGACGATGTCGTCGGGACGGCGCGTGATCGCGCGCTCGTCGGCATAGCCCGTGATGATCACCGCGGGGAGTTCGGGGCTGATCAGCCGCGCGCGCTCCATCATCTCGACCCCCGACTGGCGCGGCATGGCATAGTCGCTGACCACCAGGTCGAATTCGCCCGCGCACTGCGTCAGCAGCAGCATGCCGCTGGTCCCGCATTCCGCCTGGACCACGGTGTGGCCCATATCCTCCAGCAATGCCGCGGTGGTGGCCCGCACGCCTTCATGATCGTCGACCAGCAGGATGCGGAGTGCCCCGCCCGCGCCCTGCGCCTCCGGCTCGACGACCGACACCTGCAGCACGTCGTTGGGCTCGACCACCATGGGCAGCCACAGCTCGACCCGCGTGCCTGCGTCCACCGCGCTCCTGATCCGCATCGTGCCGCCGGACTGTTTCACGAAGCCATAGACCATCGACAGGCCGAGCCCTGTGCCCTTGCCGATCTCCTTGGTGGTGAAGAAGGGTTCGAGCACCTGTTCCACCATGTCGGCCGGAATGCCGCAGCCGGTATCCGCCACCGTCAGCACGACGTAGCGCCCCGCCGGAACGCCGCCCTCGCCGTTCAACGCCACCTCACGGTCGCACGCCGACACGGTAACCACGCCGCCCTCGGGCATCGCATCCCTTGCATTGATGATGAGGTTCATCAGCGCGAGTTCGAGCTGCCCCGCATCCGCGAAGACCCGTCCGACATCGGCGTCGATCGCCCATTCGAGCTGCACCAAACCGCCCAGCGTGTGCGCCAGGAGGTCACCCACGGCGTCCGCCAACCGCTCGACCGGGATCGGTGCGGGCTCCAGCGTCTGGCGACGCGCGAAGGCGAGCAGCCGCCCGACGAGTTCGGAGCCCTGCTCGGCCGCGTGGCGCGTCATCTCGACGATCCGCCGCTGCTTCTCGTCGAGCGGCAAGCGCCGCTCGATCATGCCGATACCGCCCAGCACCGCGGCCAGCAGGTTGTTGAAATCGTGGGCGATGCCGCCCGTCAACTGTCCGATCGCATCCATCTTGCGGACATGAGCAAGCTGGTCCTCCAGTTCCTTGCGGTCGGTGACGTCAAGCAGCGTGCCTGCAAACTCGATCGGCTCGCCCGCGGCATCACGGAGCAGCACTGTCTGATCAAGGAAATGCTTGAACGCACCATCGGCACAGCGCCAGCGATACTCCACCGACATCGCGCCGCCCGATCGTCGCGCGGCGAGCGCGGCCACGACGCGGTTGCGGTCATCGGGATGGAGCCGGTCGAGCCAGATGCCCGGCGTACGCTTGACATCCTCGAACTCGAACCCGGTCAGGGCGGCGAAGTCGCCGCTGACGAAACGGGGCATGCGGGCCGAGTCATCAAACCCCTCCAGGTACAGGACCATCGGCAAGGACTGGACGATCGCCGCCTGACGCTGCTCGGCAAGGCGCAGCTCCCGTTCGGCGCGGAGGCGTTCGGCGTTGGCGCGAAGGTTCGCGTCCAGCAATTGCTGCTCGTGCGCGGCCTTGCTCTGGATCTCGCGGCGCATGCCGTACAGATCGACGAACACCGAGACCTTGGACCGGATCACGACGGGTTCGACCGGCTTGAAGACATAGTCGACGGCACCCATCGAATAGCCGCGCATCAGATGCTCGGTTTCCTTGTTAACGGCCGACAGGAACACGATGGGGATGCGCTTGGTCTGCTCGCGCGCGCGGACGATCTGCGCGGTCTCATAGCCGTCCATGCCCGGCATGTAGACGTCGAGAAGGATGACCGCGAAGTCGCCGCGCAACAGGTGCCGCAGCGCCTCCTCGCCCGAACGCGCGACGACTACGTCGGCAATGTCCTCGATCACCGTGCGAATCGCCAGCAGGTTGCGCTCGTCATCGTCGACGACCAGCACGCGCGCACGCTCCTCTCCGGCCAGTGCGCCAGGTGCGTTCAGATCGGTCGCCGGCATCATCCGGGTGTAGTTGGACACGATCAATCCTTAGCCCTCGATGACCGGGGTGGCGATCAGCGGCACCGGAGCCCGCTCGCGCGACCGTGCGACCCACACGCGCAGCAGCGCGAGCAGCAGGTCGATGTCGACCGGCTTGGCGATGTAATCGGACGCGCCCGCGTCCAGGCATTTCTGCCGATCGCCCTTCATCGCCTTGGCCGTCACCGCCACCAGCGGCACGTCGGCGAGCTGCGGCCGCTGCCGGATCTGCTGCATCGTCTCGTAACCGTCCATCTCCGGCATCATGATGTCGATCAGCGCGATGTCGATGTCGGGCGTCTGCTCCAGGATCTCGATGCCGTCGCGGCCGCGCTCGGCGTGAAGCACCTCGACGCCGTAGCTTTCGAGCACGGAGGTCAGCGAATAGATGTTGCGGATGTCGTCGTCGACGATCAGCACCTTGGAACCCGCGAGCTCGGGCACCGATCGCGTGCTGAGCGGCCGATACCCGCTGACCGGCGATACCGCACTGGTGGGACGCGGCTCGGCCAGGCGGATCGCATCGGCGAGCCCGGCGAACACGGCGGCCAGATCGGAGTGCGCCGCCGGCTTCGCCGTTACCCCGAACGCGCCCATCTCGATCACCTTGCTCACCTTGTCCGCACCGGACACGACATGGATCGGCATGTGCGCGGTTTGCGGATCATGTTTCAGCAGGTCAAGCAGCACGAAGCCGTCGATGTCGCTCAAGCCCAGGTCCAGCGTGATCGCGTCCGGTTGCAGCTTGCGGGCCATGGCCAGCGTCCCCGCACCCGCGGTCGAAACCACACCCTTCAGCCCGGCCTCCCGCGCCAGATCGAGCAGGATCGACGCGAAGGTCGGATCGTCCTCGACGATCAGCACGAACGGGCCGTCGCCGAGATGGTCGCGATCGTCGGTCAACTGGTACTCGGTCGGCATCGACGACGGCACGAGCGAACCCGTATTGTCGTAGCGCGCCGGGCTGCCCGTCGATGGAAGCGCGATCGGCGTCACCGTCTGAAGCGGGGCGAACAGGGTGAAGGTCGATCCCTCGCCGGGCCTGGAGCGGACCTGCAATTCGCC
>DASVUT010000090.1:0-5788 GCA_036386955.1 Sphingomonas sp.
TCGTCGGCGATGCCCTTCTTTTCTTCCTCCAGCCGCTCGGCCCGCTCGATCAGCAGCCGCAGCTCGTCCGCGGCGACCTGTCCGCCGCCCATGCCTTCTTGGCGTTCATCCGCCGCGCGCTTGTCTGCCATCTGTCCCGTCCCCGAAAAGCCGCGCGCCCGCCCGCGAGAGACGCGGGCGGCGGCGGCATGATTAACCCTGATGGGTGCGGCGGCGCGTCTAGGATGAAGGCCGCCGCCGCTCAAGCGTTACTCGACGAGCGGTTTGGCGACGACCCCGCGCTTCATCACGAACGCGACCCGTTCTAGCCGCGTCACGTCCTCGATCGGCGATCCGGTGACCGCGATCAGGTCCGCGCGCATCCCCGGCCGGATCGTGCCCGCATCGGCCTGCCCCAGCAGCTCGGCCGCACCCACCGTCGCGGCGCGGATCGCCTGCGCCGGAGTCATCCCTGCGCGCACCATCAGCGCGAACTCGCGCGCGTTCTCGCCATGTTTGGACACGCCCGAATCGGTCCCGAACGCGACCTTCACACCGGCCGCGAACGCCTTGCGATGGCTTTCCATCGCGCTCGCCGCCGCCGCTTCGGCCTTGGGGATCGTCGCCGGCGGCAGCTGCCCGCCCCGCGCCTGCGCCAGCGCGGCGACCGGCGCGATCATCGTCGGCACCAGCCACGCGCCCTTGGTCTTGAACAGCCGGACCGCCTCGTCATCGATGAACGTGCCGTGCTCGATCGAATCGACCCCGGCCTCCAGCGCCGCGCGCGTGCCGTCGGCGGCATGGCTGTGCGCGGCGACCTTGCGCCCAAGCCCATGCGCGGTCTCGACGATCGCGCGCATCTCCTCTGGCGTCATCGCACGGCCCAGGCCACCTGCCACGTTCGACAACACGCCTCCGGTCGCGGCGAACTTGATGACCTGCGCGCCCAGCCCCACCTGCATGCGGACCGCGCGGCGGCAATCATCGGGCCCGTCGCAGGTGTTGATCTGATGCGCATGCACCGCGTCCGACCATTCCTCCGCGAGGCCATTGCGCCCGTCACCATGCCCGCCGGTCACCGACACCATCCGCCCCGCGTTGACGATCGTCGGCCCCTCCACGTCGCCCCGCGCCACCGCATCGCGCAAGGCCCTGATACCGCGCGGGTTGCCGCCCAGATCGCGTACGGTCGTGAAGCCCGCGCGCAGCGTCGTGCGCGCATTCACCACCGCCTGCATCATGTCGTCGGCATCGTCGGTCGTCAGCGCGTTCAGCCGCTCGCGCATCGGATCACCGCCGATCCCCCACAGATGCACATGCGCATCGATCAGCCCGGGCAGCACGAACCGGTCGCGCAGATCGATCACCTTCGCCCCCGCCTCGGGCGCGGCGAACCCGTCGCGGACCTCGACGACCTTGCCGTCGCGTACCACGACCGTGCTGTTCCCGCGCGGCGCCTCGCCCGGGCGGTCGAGGAGTTGGCCCGCGTGGATGTAGGTCGTGGGCGCGGTCTGCGCCGCCAGGGGCGCGGCAGTGGTCAATGCGAGTAGGGCAAGCAGCTTCATGATGTATCTCCCCGCCCCCCTTGTACCCCTGCGGAGGCGGGGGTCCAGCCTGGGTTCCCGCCTTCGGGGGAACACAAGGGCGGGCAGGTCAGGCATTCCGCGCCACGCTCGCCTTCATCCGCGCCAATTGCTCCGGCGTCGCCTCCCCCTGATGCGCCGCCTTCCACTCGCCGTAAGGCATCCCATAGATCGCCTCGCGCGCCGCGTCCTTATCCAGCCCGCCGGCCTCCGCCGTCCAATCCGACAGGCAGTTGCGACAGAACCCCGCCAGCCCCATCAGATCGATATTCTCCGCATCGCTCCGGTGCCGCAGATGGCGGACCAGCCGGCGGAACGCGGCGGCGGCGGTGGCGTCGTCGATGGTGTCGATCGGGTCCATGTGGGGCTCCAAGGTTGATCGGTCTGCGATTGCGGGTAAGGCCCCGCTCGACTCGCCTTAGGGATGACACGCCATGATGACCAAGGCCACCAACCCCCGCCCGCGCAAGGTGCGCGTGCTCGCCACGCTCGGCCCCGCCAGCAACACGCCCGAGATGATCGCGCAGCTGTTCCAGGCGGGTGCCGACGCCTTTCGCATCAACATGAGCCATGGCGATCAGGCGTCCAAGGTTGCCGTCATCCAGGCGATCCGCGGTCTGGAAAAGCAGTTCGGGCGCGCGTCGACCATCCTGGCCGATCTTCAGGGCCCCAAGCTGCGCGTCGGCCGCTTCGCAGAAGGCCGGGCCGAACTGGTCAGGGGCGCGACCTTCGTCCTCGATCGCTCACCCGAACCGGGTGACGCCACCCGCGTCGAGCTTCCCCACCGCGAGATCTTCGCCGCGATCGAACCCGGCGCGCGCCTGCTGCTCGACGACGGCAAGCTCGTCCTGCGCGTGACAGCGCACGATGCTGACACGATCACGACAATGGTCGAGGTCGGTGGCACCCTGTCGAACAGCAAGGGGCTGAACGTCCCCGACGTCGTCATCCCCATGGCCGCGCTGACCGCCAAGGACCGCAGCGACCTGGCCTTCGCTGTTGATCAGGGCGTCGACTGGATCGCCTTGTCCTTCGTGCAGCGGCCCGAGGATCTGATGGAGGCGCGCACGCTCATCGCGGGCAAGGCCGCGCTCCTCGCCAAGATCGAAAAGCCCGCCGCCATCGACCGCCTGGTCGAGATTGTCGAGCAATGCGACGGCGTCATGGTCGCGCGCGGCGATCTGGGCGTCGAAATGCCGCCAGAGGCCGTGCCGCCGCTGCAGAAGCGCATCATCGAAGTCTCTCGCCGCCTGGGCCGCCCGGTCATCGTCGCGACGCAGATGCTCGAATCGATGATCAAGTCGCCCTCGCCAACCCGCGCCGAAGTGTCCGACGTCGCCACCGCCATCTACGACGGCGCCGACGCGATCATGCTGTCTGCCGAGAGCGCCGCCGGCGACTGGCCGATCGAATCGGTCGCGATGATGAACGCGATCGGCGTCTCGGTGGAGGGTGATCCGGGCCATGGCGACCGCATCCATTTCCACGTGATGAAGCCCGATCCGACCACCGCCGACGCGCTGGCCGAAGCCGCCAAGACGATCGCGGTCACCGTATCGGCCTGCGCGATCATCTGCTTCACCACCTCGGGCTCCACCGCCCGGCGCGTCGCGCGCGAACGCCCCGGCGTACCGCTGCTCGTGCTGACGCCCAAGCTGGAAACCGCGCGCCGGCTCGGGCTGCTCTGGGGCACGCACGCGGTCCACACCCGCGATGTCGAATCGTTCGAAGAAATGGTCGCCAAGTCCAAGCGCATGGCCCTGCGCCACGGCATGGCCAAGGCCGGCGACCGGGTCGTTGTCATGGCCGGCGTCCCTTTTCGCACCCCCGGCTCCACCAACGTCCTCCACGTCGTCCGCATCGTCGGCGACGAGCTGAAGGGCTATGGCTGATAGGCGAGCGGATGGTCGACGAGGTAACGATCGCGCGTAAGGAGCCTTGCGCCGAGTTGTTGTGCGTGCAGGATCATCATCTCGTCGAACGGATCGCCATGGACCGGGTCGACCTCCACCCGGACGGTCACGTCGTTGATCATGATCTCATGCATGATGATGCCAGCACGCTCGCAAAAGGCGATCGCGCCTGCGGGATCGAGGGTCAGCTCGATCCGCTTCTTGCGTCGCCCGGCCCGTGCCTTGGCGCGCAGCTCCCATAGCGAAATCGCTGATACGTGCAGATCACCTGCCGAGTCCTCCAATGCTGTCCGCTCTGCGCGAGACAACGAGGCCCGGTCCGTCGCGAACCAGACCAGAATATGCGTATCGAGCAGTAACCTCACCGGTATTCGGGGCCGAACAGCTCCTCGGTCCAATCGGGACTGTTGAACGCTTCCAGCCACTTGTCATCCAGCGGGACGGAAGGCTTGGGGATGCCCAGCTCCTCCTGGATGCGATCGAGTTCGGCCCAATCGAGCTTGAGCTTGCGCACGGGCGCCGTAGGTGGCCCGAGTTCGGCGACCGGCTTGCCGTTTTTGGTGATAACGACCCGCTCGCCTCGCTCAGCGGCGCTCAGGGCCGCCGCAAAACCGGCGCGTGCTTCGCGGACTGACATTTCCATGGCCGATCTCCTTTACGTGTACGCCGTGTACACGCGCGCGACCGATCAGTCCAGCAGTCCCAACCCGCGCAACTCGCGCCGCAGCTTCGGCTCGCCGGTGAAGTGCAGCGCGTGGATGCCGATGGACCGCGCACCGGCGATGTTGGCCTCATTGTCGTCGATGAAGACCGCCTCACCCGCATCCAGCCCGAATCGATCCAGCGCGAGACGGTAGATCGCCGCGTCCGGCTTCACCAACTTCTCCACGCCGGACACGACGATGTCGCGGAACGGCGCGAACATGGCCGCCTCCTGCGCACGAAAAAGCGGCCAGAATTCATGGCTGAAGTTGGTGATCGCGAACAACGGCACACCGCGCGCGTCCAGCTCCGCGACCAGTTCGCGCATGCCGGGGATCGGTCCCGGGATCGTCTCCAGAAACCGGGGCCCCCAGGCTGCGATCAGCTCGGCATGGTGGGGGTGGAGCGCAGTCAACTCGGCGGACGTGTCCGCGACATCACGCCCCGCGTCGTGCTGGAAATGCCATTCGACCGTGACGACATCGCGCAGGAACGCGTCGAGCGCCTCACCCGGCGGGATGAGGCGCTCGTACAGGAACCTGGGGTCCCAATCGTACAGAACACGGCCGACGTCGAAGATGACGGCCGTGGGGCGAGCGATGCTCAGCCCTGGCGCGCCTTGAAGCGGCGGTTCGTCTTGTTGATGACGTACGTACGGCCGCGGCGACGGATCACGCGGTTATCGCGGTGACGATCCTTGAGCGACTTCAACGAATTGCGGATCTTCATGGAATTGCTTCTTCAAAAAGGGTGCGAAAATCGGACGCGACCGCCTAGAAGGGGGAACCATCCAAGTCAAGGCGCGGACCCGGCACGCCGGCCGCGCGTTGCCTTACTCGAACCATCGACGGAAAAACACGCCATGTCGCACCGCCTTCTCCTGATCCTTGCCGCCGGTGCTTCCTTGTCGGCGTGCGCGTCGACGCTGAACCTGCCACCGACCGAGGCCATCCGCTACCATCTGGGCGCTCCGATCCAGCGCGGCTCCGTTTCGGTCGAGCCGCTCACCTCGGGCGGGCCTCCCAGCCTGGAGTTCCGCACCTATGCCACCGCGGTCGAGGCCGAACTGGCGCGTAACGGCTATGCGATCGCACCCGCCGGCACCCGGTCCGATCTGATCGCCACGGTTCAGTTCACCCGCACGGCGCAGGCTGGCCCCGCGCGCTCGTCGCCCGTCTCGATCGGCATCGGCGGCGGCGGGTTTTCGGGCGGGCGGCGTGGCGGCGGCGTGGGGCTCGGCGGCGGCGTCGGCTTCCCACTCGGCGGCGGGCGCGCTAGCGAGGTGATCGTCACCGAACTCGGCGTCACGATCAAGCGTCGCGCCGATCAGTCTCCGATCTGGGAAGGCCGTGCACAGGCTTATGCCGATGGCTCGCGGCCGGAAGCCGGGCCGGGCGCGCAGGCGCAGCGACTGGCGGCCGCCATCTTCACCGACTTTCCCGGCGAGTCGGGGCGTACTATCGAGGTGAAATGACGCTATCGATCAACGCCGCCTTCGATGGCGGCAACATCCGGGTTCTGGCGGTCGACGGAGATCAGGTCGACCTGGCGATCGTCGCCGATCATCGGTCCGAGTTCTTCCAATGGTTCCATTTCCGCGTTGCTGGCGCG
>DASVUT010000091.1:0-4145 GCA_036386955.1 Sphingomonas sp.
CCCCCTTTACTGTCAACGGCAACCCCGGAAGCTTGCCAGAAATGCAGGCTTTCTCGTTTATGGACTGGATCAGAGCCGGTCCTTAAGCGCCTTGGCCGGCGTAAACGTCAGCTTCTTCGACGCGGCGATCGTGATCGCCTCACCCGTGGCCGGGTTGCGGCCGCCGCGCTCGGGCATGTCCTTCACCTTGAACTTGCCGAAGCCGGGCAGATTGACCTCGTCGCCCGAGGCAGCTGCCTCGGCGACGGCTTCCACGACGGCGTCGATCACCTTCTTTGCAGCCGCCTCCGTCAGGCCTTGGCTCTCCGCAATCGACTTCGCCAGATCCTTCGCGTTCATGCGCACCCTCCCGAAAAACTGATCCCAGTCCTGTAGCGCCAGGTGGCAACCACGCAAGAACGCCGCTGCGACGGTGACTTGCCAGTTGTAGTTCACGACCTCCCAACTGCACGCATTGCTTCCGGGGTGAGCGTGTAGACAGCTTCACGCCGGGCACCCCGATTGTGGTGGTCGACCCGCCACCCCTGGTAATGACGACGGACCAGACCGGCACGCACCAGTTCGGATACGGCGCGGCTGACGTTGCATCGCCCCGATGCACGCACGCGGGCGCGCACCGCCTCGTCGATCGCGCGTGCCGCGGCCTTCTCGTCGCTGGGCAGACTCCCCTGCCCCGCCAGCTCGGCGCGCACCTGCGCGATCAATGCGACCCGCTTGGGGTCACGACCCGCCATGGGAGAGAGTGCGTCACACAACCAGTCCCGCAGGCGCACCGCGCGGCCCTGCTCGACCACATAGGGTCCGGCCTTGCCCCCCTGCCCCGCGGCCTGTGCGATAAGGTTTAGGACCATGAACGCGTAACGCGGCCGGCTGGACACGGTCGCCAGCTGTTCGATCACGGACGGCATGTCGGCGGGCGGGGTTGTTTCCACCTCCGACACTTTGTCTGCAGGCCGGGTCCTTGCCGGCATCGGGAACAACTCGGCCTGGATCATGGAACGGACAAAGCACGAAAGGTGAATCATGTGAATCCCTCTCGTCACTTGTCCAACGCTTCTGTCGCTCCCGACACTCTGCCCACAGGCAAAGTGTCGGGAGGGGCATAATCTGGCCGAGAGCTGACGATGCTGATCGCTCGCCGCCGACGAGCAGATCAAGCTAGCCGCCTCGGGAACCATGTATTGGAACCGCCTCTTCACCGAAGCTTCGCCATCATGCACCGACCCGGCGCGATGGAGGCGAGCGATGGGACATTCAGCGCTTGATCCCGCATTTCAGGAGCGCAGACCCTGGAACGAGGGTCGGCTGCTCGGTGCCAAGCGCGCCTTGAAGCAGCAACAGGTCTGGGCAATCCGCTTCTGGCTCGACCAACACCGACGGCTACGCGACCGAGCGCTGTTCGACTTCGCCATCGATAGCAAGTTGCGCGGCTGCGACGTGGTCAAGGTGAGGATCGGAGACGTCGTCTCGGGCGGGCGTGTTCGGGATCGCGCGGTTGTCGTTCAGCAGAAGACCAGGCGAGCGGTTCAGTTCGAGCTGATGGAAGTCGCTCGCAAGACAATGCGCGCATGGTTGGAGCGGCGTGGTGGATCACTCAACGATTATGTTTTCCCAAGCCGGAACGACTACATGGCGCACATGAGCACACGGCAATATGCCCGACTGGTTCACGAGTGGGTCACGGCGATAGGGCTACCGCCGCAAGACTACGGG
Organism: Sphingomonas sp.; assembly: GCA_036386955.1. Classification (GTDB taxonomy): domain Bacteria; phylum Pseudomonadota; class Alphaproteobacteria; order Sphingomonadales; family Sphingomonadaceae; genus Sphingomonas. Next base: position 1,714 of record DASVUT010000091.1, read on the forward strand.
ACCCACTCCCTTCGGCGCACCAAGGCGTCCATCATATACAAGGCGACGGGCAACCTGCGCGCCGTCCAGATCCTGCTCGGTCATGCAAAGATCGACAGCACGGTGCGTTACCTCGGCGTCGACGTGGAGGACGCCCTTGAGCTCGCAGAGCGTACAGAGGTCTAAGTGGAACACTCCGGGGCTCTGGCTGACCCCGAGCGGCCTCCCGGATCTGGCCGCTAGTTCAGCTCCGGCTTTCCACCCGCACACAATACGGGACCACCGCGACACGATCGCCCGGCGTCCCGAGCTTGCAGCCTTGCCCCCTGCACGGCGGCGCGGCTAATCCAGCGCACAACTACGCTGGTGTTTGCCCCAGATGCTATCTGTCCTGCTCTCTGTCGCCATGTTCCTGCCTGTCGATGCGCCCGGACTGAACTACACGCGGTTCCGGCCCAGTGAAGTGCAGCTGAGATCGTTGGAGGAGCCGGCTTACGCTGCTTGCATTCATCAAAGCGGCGGGATCACCGTGAGCATGCGCGATTGCAACGCACAGGAGTTCAGGCGGCTGGACGGCTTGCTGAACCGCGAATATCGTGCGGCACTGGCCCGCCTTGCGAGCACTCAGGCGCGGCTGAGGTTGCGACAGACCCAGCGAGCGTGGCTCGCCACGCGCTGGAGCGAATGTGACCGGCGGGTCAGCCATGAGGGCGGGACGCTCGCTACGCTAAGCCGGGACACATGCGCCATTGCGGAAGTCTCACGACGAGTCTTGTGGCTACGGACGTATGAATGATCTGCTTTCATGCCTTCACCCATCTCGTGAAATGGCCCGAAAACAGTTTGCATTCCCGTCCGAGTGCCGAAACTCGCATCGCTGACGGTTTGGCGAGCGGCCGAGACGGATGATAGTCTATCGGTTGCTGAGCAGCTTGCCATCGAGATACAGGATCAGCTCCTTGTCGTCGGGTTTGCCGGTCGCCAGGAAGAAGTGCCGCTCGATCGTGCCGTTCGCGGCGGCGAAGGCGATGAGGTAGCGATCGACCATGTAACGGCCGGCCATGACCGGTTGCCGCGTCGTTTCGCTGTTCAGGTTGTTCCGGTAATACATGGCCGAACCCAGCCGGAAGCGGCCGTCGCGGGTCAGCGACATGGCGGCGCTGTCCATCCTGAGCGCGCCGGGGACGCCGTAGTTCATCAGCGAGGAGAACATGACGGTTGTCGACGTAAAGTCGCCGACGTAGGTGGTGCCGCGCGCGGGCGGCGTGTTGTCGTCCAGCGAGGTGTCGCCCTTCTCGCCATTGTCGAACACCGCATCATTGCCCACGCGCCGCCAGCGCGCGATCTCGCAACTACTGCCCTCTTCCACCGACGCGAGCGCTTGAGGGGTAGGCGCCAGGACCGCCGGGTCCCATTCCATGCACGATGTCGCAAAGCCGTTGGCAAAGAGCAGCCACACGACATATTCCAGTTGCATGTGGTCTCCCGCGTAGCGGAAACGGCGTCGCAGGGTGACGTTCACCGGTATGTTAGCCTTGGGCACGCCATCCAGGGCGGCGCGAAGTGCCGCATCCGTTTCCGCATCCGTCCGGGCGTCTGTCTCGCTCGGGGGTGGCGGCGGGGCGGCAGTGACCGCCTTGTCTGCCCCCGCCAAACGCCGCGCGACGCGCACGCCTTCGGTCTCCAGTTCGGGCGTGACCGCAATTCCGACCGCGATCCGATGCCCGCCCGGCGAACGCGCGACCGATGCAAAGCAGCGCGCCCGCTCGCCAAATGGTTCGACCGATCCGTCTCTGGACGCCGGTGGCGGGCCCGAACACCCCATCGCTGCGAAGATACGCGCGGTAACCGTGTCGACTTCGGCCGCCGTCGTAGCGGGAACCTCCTTGACCATGATCACGGCGTCGGTGGTCGCGTCGCCCTTCTGGTACGTGTCGACCCCTTGATCGACCGAGTGGCGCCACCCGGCCGGCGCAGGACGTGCCCCGGCCGTGGTCTCGCCCTGACCCGATCCCCACCCCAGAGCATCCGCAGAAGACGTCGCTGCTGCAAGCGCGACAGCGATGACCAGTCCCGGCCTCATCAAGAGCCGGTTGGGATTGCGAGCCAGCGTTCTCATGATCGTTCCTCGTTCGCGAGATCAAGCTCGGGAAGCCGATCCGCCTCGACGGCGTGCTACCGCTGTGAGTGGGCAACCACAGCAAAAGGGCGCGATCAACCAAGATGGGTCACCTCGCGATATACGGACATGGTGCCGGTGCGGGCGTAGTGCTGATGCAGCTGATTGTGGAGGCGGTATTCGCGTCGTAATCAGAGCCGAACCGAAGCGGAGCTGACGACGATGCCGAGAAACCGTCTGATCATCAGCATGGCTGTGATACCCGTGGCCGTTCTCGGGCAGGAGGCTCCCGCCCTCGCTCAGGAGTTCTCCATCCCACCGATCAACCCGGGCA
>DASVUT010000092.1:0-2847 GCA_036386955.1 Sphingomonas sp.
CGACCGGCGGCGTGGTCGGCCTGCGCGGCACGCTCGCACCCGAGGGCGCGATCGTGAAGGTCGCCGGCATGCACCGGCTGCAGTTCGATGGGCCCGCGCAGGTGTTCGATTGCGAGGAGGATTGCTTCGCCGCCGTCGAGGCACGCTCGATCAACGAAGGCGAGGTGCTGATCATCCGCTACGAAGGGCCAAAGGGCGGCCCCGGCATGCGCGAGATGCTGTCGACCACCGCGGCGCTCTACGGCCTGGGGCTGGGCGAAAAGGTCGCGCTGATCACCGATGGCCGCTTCTCGGGCGCAACGCGCGGCTTCTGCATCGGCCATGTCGGCCCGGAGGCAGCCGAAGGCGGCCCGATCGCGCTGGTCGAGGATGGCGACACGATCCGGATCGACGCGGACGCCGGCACGATCGACTTGCTCGTAGCCGACGATGTCCTCGCCGCCCGCCGCGCCGCCTGGTCGCCGCGAGGCCATGATTACCAATCGGGCGCGCTGTGGCGCTATGCGCGCAATGTCGGCCCGGCCTATGCCGGCGCGGTCACCCATCCCGGTGCCGCCGCTGAAAGGCACATCTATGCGGATATCTAGCGCGCTCGTGCTCCTGCTCGCGGCGTGCAGCAGCGAGCCGGCACCGAACACCGTCCCGGCCAACGCGCAGGTGAGCGCAGCCCCTGAGGCCGACACCCGCATCCTGTGCGCGCGCGGGCAGGATGCGCTCGCGCGGACCTGCACCGTCGACCAGATGGAGGGGGAGGGCGGCCTGACCCTGACGATCCGCCACCCCGATGGCGGTTTCCACCGCCTGCTGGTCACCGGCGACGAACGCGGCGTCGCGGCCGCCGATGGGGCGGAGCCGGCGCGGGTCACCTTGGTGGGCGACCGGGAGATCGAGGTCGCGATCGGCAACACCCGCTACCGCCTGCCCGCCACTACCGCACCGGCGCGATGATCCCGATCGACGGGCAGCCCGTGCTGACCGTGGCACGGATGCGCGCGGCCGAGGAGCGCGCGGTCGCGGCGGGTACGTCGCTCGCCACGCTGATGCAGCGGGCCGGCGAGGGCGTGGCCGAGGCGACACGGCGGCTGGCGGCGGGTGCCGAGGTGCTGATCCTGTGCGGCCCCGGCAACAACGGCGGCGACGGCTGGGTCGCGGCGGCCACGCTGGCGGCGAACGGCCACCCCGTTCGGGTTGCCGCGCTGAGCGAACCCAAGGCCAACCTGGCGCGCGCCGCCCGAGCCCGCTGGACCGGACCAGTCGAGGCTTTCGCTGAGGCCGAACCCGCACCTGTCTGCGTCGACGCACTGTTTGGGATCGGCGTCACGCGCCCGCTCGACGCGGACACGCTACACCCTCTGACGCGCCTCATCCGCGCGGCCCAGCTTTCGATCGCGGTCGATCTGCCCAGCGGCCTGGCGAGCGACACGGGCGAACTGCTCGGCGAGGTCGCGGGTGCCGATCTCACCCTCGCACTCGGCGCGCTAAAGCCTGCGCACCTGCTTCAGCCGGCCGCGCGCTGGTGCGGCGACATCCGCCTGCTCGACATCGGCATGGGGGCAGTGGAGAGCAATGTCGTTGTTCTGTCGGCGCCCCGCCTGTCGCCACCCACGGCGCAGGATCACAAGTTCACGCGCGGGATGGTCGCGATCGTCGGCGGGCGCATGCCGGGCGCGGCCGCGCTGGCCGCCACCGCGGCCGCGCGCATCGCGGGCTATGTCCTCCTCCTCGGCAGTGCCACCGATCGCCTGCCGCACGCGATCGTCCGCCGCCGCTGGTCGCCGGACGCGCTTGTCGACGAACGGATCGGCGCGGTCCTAATCGGCCCCGGTCTCGGCCGCGACGACACCGCGCGCGACAAGCTGGCGGTCGCCCTGGCCAGCGACCGCCCGCTGGTGATCGACGGCGATGCCCTCCACCTCCTCGACCCCGCGCGCCTTCGCGCCCGCACCGCTCCGACGATCCTGACCCCGCACGCCGGCGAGTTCGCCGCCATGTTCGGCTCCGGCCCCGGCAGCAAGATCGACCGCGCAGCCGCCGCCGCGCAGGCAACCGGCGCGATCATCGTGTTCAAGGGTGCCGACACCGTCGTCGCTCATCCGGCCGGTCACGCCCGCGTCGCCTGTCGCAGCCTCCCCTGGCTCGCCACCGCCGGCACGGGCGACGTCCTTGCCGGCGTCGTCGGCGCGCTGCTTGCAAGGGGTGCCGCGCCATTCACCGCCACCACCACGGGCGTCTGGCTCCACGGGGAGGCCGCGCGACTGGCGGGCCCCGCCTTTATCGCCGATGACCTTGCGGCATCGCTCGCCGCCGCGATCAGGACTCACACATGACCGACACCATCATCCGCGTCGCCGCGCGCGGCGACGGCATCACCGCCGATGGCCGCCACGCCGCACTCGCCGCCCCCGGGGATCAGCTCCGCGCCGATGGCCGCGTCGAGCCCGGCCCGCATCACCGGGTGCCGCCATGCCGCCATTTCCCCGAATGCGGCGGGTGTCAGCTTCAGCATCTCGATGACGAAAGCTACGCCGCCTTCATCACCGACCGCATCATGTCCGCCCTCGACGCGCATCAACTGACCACGACCGTCCGCACGCCCCACCTGTCACCCCCGCGCACCCGCCGCCGCGCGACGCTCCACGCTGACCGCGGTCTGCTCGGCTTCACCGCCGAACAGAGCCACGCCATCGTCGACATGCGCGAATGCCACATCCTGCTGCCCGAACTGTTCGCGCTCGTCGCCCCGTTGCGCGCGCTGTTCCACAAGCTGGGGCTCAAGCGCCGCGCCGATGTCCACCTCGCGCTCGCCGATCAGGGGCCGGACATTCTCGTCACCGGCTGGGCCCCGCA
>DASVUT010000093.1:0-3772 GCA_036386955.1 Sphingomonas sp.
TGTTCTTGTAGAACAGGCCAATGACCAGTGCGGATTCGCGGTTGAAATAATATTCAAACGACAGGTCGATGTCGGTCGCCTCGGTCGGGTTCACGAACGGGTTGCCCAGGGTCAGCGTGCGGTTCCCGCCCGACACCGAGAAGGATCCGCCGGGGTTGACCGTGCCGATATTTGGCCGGGCAATCACGCGGGCGGCCGCGGCGCGGGCGATCAGCTTGTCGGTCAGGTTGGCCGACACGTTGAGCGAAGGCAGCCAATTGTCGTAGGTCCGCTCGACCTCCACCAGCAGGAACCCGTTGGCGAGGTTCTGATACCCCGTCGACGTCTGCTTGGTTTCGACCCAGCGGAGGCCGGCGTCCATCCTGATCGGCACGCCGGCGACATCGCCCGCATAAGCGACCTGGCCGTAGAAGCCGAGATCACGCTCCGCGACGGTGTTGAAGTTCCCGCGCGCGCTGGCGTTGGTGACACCGGTCAGAGCGAAGCGGCCGGTGTTCGAGTAGATGCCGAGTGCGCTGGCGAACCTTGCAAGATCGGGCACCACGAAGCCCGTCGGCGAGCCGTTGAGGCGGCTATCCTCGCTGAACGAGTAGATGCGTGATAATGTGCTGAGCTGCCCCGGCGCGATGAGACCCGCAACGTCGGTCTCGCTGGCGCGGCGATACTCCTCGCTCTTGTACCCGAACTTCTTCCAGTCTGCCCCAACGCGCAGCTTCAGCGCATCGGTGGCGTCGAATTCGAACTGCCCCCGGCCGACCTTGAAGTCGTTGTCGACATATTGTGGGCGCAGCCTGATTTCAGCGAGGGTGAACGCGGCTGGGTCGAGGACGTTGAGATTGCCGTAGCCGAAGGTCGGATTGCGCCCATTGGTGAAGTCGTAGCTGTAGCCCTGGACGTTGTTGGCATCGAGAGCGACGGTGGTCTGAATCGGGTTCGAGAATGCAGATTTCGAATAGCCACCGAGCAGGTCGACACGTGCCCGCTCGCCGAACTCCTGCCGTATCGAGCCGGTGTATTGCTGGAATTCGGTGGTAAGCTCGTCGAAGCGCGATTCGACTCGGACGTCGACGTTGTTGAACCTGCCCGAGACAAGGCTGTTGGTGCCATCCACCTGGGCGCCCGGCAGGATCACCGTTTGCGGCTTGCCCGTGCCCGAACGGCTGAACGAGATCGCCTCAAGATACTGCTCCGACCGCTCCGACTTGAAGCGTGCATATAGCGCATCGAGGCTGACCAGCGTCGCGTCGGACGGCTGCCACTGGATCGACCCGGTGAGACCAAGCCGCTCGGTCTGGTAGCTGTAGCTGTCGTAGCGCGGGATACGCGGATGGAAGAAGGCATTCCCCTGCGTCGCGCCCTGCGGCAGCGTGGAGGCCGGGGCGAAGCCGCCATTATCCGTACCGCGCTCCCAGCGAACCGTTGACGGGCCTTCCTCAAGGATGCCGCGCTCCGAATAGCTGCCCGAAACCAGGAAGCCGAGCGTGCCATCGGCGATCTTGCCGGAAATCAGCCCCGTGACCTTGGGATCGACGGCATTCGAGAAGTCGTTAAGCCCGACCTGCGCCGAGCCGGCGATCGTCCAATCGTCCTTATAGTCGAGCGGACGCGCGGTCTGCAGATCCACGGTTGCGCCGAGCGAGCCTTCCTCGACATCCGCCGATGCGGTCTTGCGCACGGTGATCGAGTTGAACAGCTCCGATGCGAAGACGTTGAAGTCGAAGGAGCGGCTGCGGTTGGCACCACCGCTGGCGTCCGCCCCGCCCGTTGTTGAAAGGCCCTCTATCCCATTGATGCGCACGCGGGTGAAGTTCGGGCCAAGCCCGCGAACCGTAATGTTGCGCCCTTCGCCCTGATCGCGCGTGATCGCGACGCCAGGGATACGCTGGATCGATTCGGCGAGATTGTTGTCGGGGAAGTCCGCAATATCTTCCGCCTTGATGACGTCGATGATCCCGGTCGCCTCGCGCTTGGTGTCCAGCGCGGCATTCAGCGCAGCCCGGAAACCCGTGACGACGATGTCGTTTTCGGTTCCCGCACTTCCTGCCGGAACGCCGGTACCGGCCTGATCCTGCGGCGTGGTGGCCGGCAGGTTGGTACCGTCGGTCGATGGCACAGTCTGCTGCGCCTGTGCCGCAGCGACACCGGGGGCAAGCAGCGCGAGTGCGAGCGACAGCGCGGACGTTGTGCCCAGTGCGGCTCGGCGACGCGGCGACGTAGCGATGTGGTCCTTCATGATCCCCTCTCCCTGTATGGCCAATCGCCGCTGAGGCTCTCTTTGGCTGCCGCCCCGTGCCGGCCTTTCTTGCCGTCCACGCAGGTGGTCGTTGCTGTTTCGGTAACCGGTGTCACATACATGCGGCCCGTTGCTCCGGCTGTCAACGGGCTCCAGTGGAAAGGATTAACCGCCCGATGATCCGGTTGGCGTTTGCGCTTTGGGCGCAGTCAGTGCTCCCCATGTCGCCCATGTCCGAGCGGCCGATGGTTGTCATCGACGAGCGCGAAACCCGTGTGGACGAGCCACCGCCCCATGGCGCGATCGGTATCAGCACTGCCTATCGCATCAGCGACCAGGTGCCCGAACGCCGCATGGAGTTTCGCCGCCGCATCCTCCACCGCGGCGCTGCCATCGGCCTGCACTCCATCACGCACGACGAGGTCTATTACGTCCTCTCGGGTGAAGGCGTCGTTCAGTCAGGTAGAGAGCGACGCGCCCTGCGTGCAGGCATGACCGCTTACCTCTACGACGGTGCGACGGTGGGCATCCGGCAGGTCGGACGGCGACCATTGTCGTTGATCATCGCCTATCCTGTGCCTGCGAGACCCTGAGGCATGACAAACCCGATCCGGCGGCTCGCCGGACCGGGTTCCATCCCTCAAAGCTTGCCCGCACCCGAAGCGGCAAACACCGTTTGTGCAAGTCCGGCGGTCGGCTTCAGCACATAGGAATAGGCACTGGCTGGATTCCACCGGGTCGGCGTAACGGCACTCGAGCGCGACAACAGCGAGGCCTGCACGTCGACGGCGTTGCCGTTGAGGAGCGTCCCCGCAGCGTAGAAGGTGGACTGGCACTGCTCCTCCGAATAGCCGAGTGAACGGCAGCCGGTGGTTCGCGCCGCGCTGACCGACGCATTAGCGAGCAGCGTGACCGTTGCACCGGTCACCTGGAACAGGTTGTTCTCGGCGTAGATCTTGCCGCTCTGGCCGACGGTGAAGCCGATCAGGAACGGATAGGCGCGATCGGTGGTCGACCCGACATAGACGTTGTTGAACACGTGCACCTGTCCGTAGCGGACCCGCGGCAGACGCTGGCGGAGGTTCAGGAAGTAATTGTCGTTGAACGTGACGCGCAGCGCGGTGGGATTTTCGGCGGTCAGGCTGGCGGTGTCGGTGCCACCGATCAAGAACGTCTTGTCGTGGTTGGCGATGTAATTGTTGGATACGGTGACGAGATCGCCGTTGCGAGTCACGTCAACTGCACCGTCACGATGCTGAACCTTGAAATCGCTGCCGCGATAATCAACGCCGTTGACCGTTTCGTTCCACACCGAAGGAAAGCGATCATCGGTGCGAGCGCCGTCGCTGAAGCTGTTGTGATCGATCCAGATCCGACGTGCGTACTGGACCGAGATGAGGTCATAAGCCGAATTCCAGCGCCCCGTTGTCGAGTCGGTCGGGTCCCATTGCGGAAAGAAGTCGAACGCATCCTCGAACCCGATGTTGCGGATGACGATGTTTTCGACCGGCGCGGCGGCGCTTGGGCCGATGTTGAGAT
>DASVUT010000094.1:0-3937 GCA_036386955.1 Sphingomonas sp.
CACCGAACGCCGAGGCCTCCGCGTCGGACACGAAGCTCCAGGTCACGGCCTCGTCGAGCCCGCGCGCGGCGGCGGCGCGGCGGACGCGGCGTTCGAGCTTCTGGGCCGCGCTCGCGGTCGGCTTGGCGACACCGGGGATGCGGGGCAGCGGGATGGAGGGGACATGGTCGAGCCCTTCGATCCGGATCACCTCTTCGACCAGGTCGGCGGCCCCGTCGATGTCGCGGCGCCAGCTTGGCACGCTGACGGGCCAGCGGCCCTCGATGGTGGCGAACAGCGCGTCGGAAAAGGCGTCGGCATGATCGATCGCGCCGACGGTGAAGCCGAGCGACAGGAGAATGCGCGCCTGGCGCTCGGGCGCGACCGCAAGGCCGCCCAGATCGCGCGTGAGGTGATGGTCGAAGGCGATCGTGCGCTTGACCACCGGGGGTGTGCCCGCGTGGGTGACCCCACTCGCGGTGCCGCCGCACAGATCGAGCACGAGCCGGGTCGCGATGGCGAGCCCGTCGGCCAAGAAGGCGGGATCGACGCCGCGTTCGAACCGCGTGCGCGCGTCGCTGGTCAGGCTGAGCGCCTGGCCCGTCCGCGCAATGGCTTCGGGTTCGAAATAGGCGCATTCGATGACGACGTTGGTGGTGTCGGCGGACACGCCCGAATGCGCGCCGCCCATGATCCCGCCGATGTCATGGACGGCGGTGTCGTCGGCGATCACCGTCATGCTCTCCCGGAGCGTATACGTGCGGCCGTTGAGCGCCTCCACGCTTTCGCCCGCGCGCGCCGGGCGTGCGACCAGTCCGCCCGACAGCTTGGCACGATCATAGACGTGCAAGGGGCGGCCGAGATCGAACATGACATAGTTGGTGATGTCGACGAGCGCGGAGATCGGCTTCTGCCCGATCGCGCGCAGGCGGTTCTGCATCCAATCGGGGCTGGACCCGTTCGTGACGCCGGTCACCGCTTGCGCGAAGAAGGCGGGGCAGGCGGCGGTTTCGGTGCGGACGTCGGGGCCGGAGCCTTCGACCGAAACCGCGTTCACGACCAGCGGCTTGAGCGTGCCCAGGCCCGCCGCGGCGAGATCGCGGGCGATGCCGCGCACGCCCATGCAATCCTGGCGATTGGGGGTGATGGCGACGTCGAATACGGGATCGGTCAGCCCGGCATAATCGGGATAGCTGGTGCCGACCGGCGCGTCGGCGGGCAGTTCGATGATGCCGTCGTGATCGTCGCCCAGTTCGAGTTCGCGCGTCGAACACATCATGCCGTTCGATTCGACGCCGCGGATCGCCGCGACCTTCAGCGTGATGCCGCTGCCGGGCACGAACGCGCCGGGCGCGCCGAACACGCCGATCATGCCGGCGCGCGCATTGGGGGCACCGCACACGACCTGGGTCGGGCCGTCACCGGCGTCGACCGACAGGACCTGGAGCTTGTCAGCCTGCGGGTGGCGATCGGCGGTGAGCACGCGCGCGACGCGAAACGCCGACAGCGCGGCACCCGGATCGTGAATGCTCTCCACCTCCAACCCGATGCGGGTCAGTGCTTCGCCAATCGCGGTCGCGTCCGCCGATGTGTCGAGATGCTCGCGGAGCCAGCCAAGCGTGAACTTCATGCGCCGACTCCCCCGGACAGCGTAGGTACGTCGAGCGCGGAGAAGCCGTAATGCTTCAGCCAGCGGCTATCGCCTTCGAAGAAGGGGCGCAGATCGTCCATGCCGTATTTCAGCATCGCCAGCCGATCGACGCCGACACCGAAGGCGAAACCCTGCCACTCGGCCGGATCGAGCCCGCAGGCGGTGATCACGCGCGGGTGGACCATGCCGCTGCCAAGCAATTCCATCCAGCCTTCGGAGCCGCCGAGGACGCGGCGGCCCTTTTCGGTCGTCCAGCCGACATCGACCTCCGCCGACGGTTCGGTGAAGGGGAAATAGCTGGGACGGAGCCGCAGGACGATGTCGTCACGCTCGAAGAACGCGCGCAGGACGGTTTCCAGCGTCCATTTCAGATGCCCCATGGTGATGCCGCGGTCGATCACCAGGCCCTCGATCTGGTGGAACATCGGCGTGTGCGTCGCGTCCCAATCCGAACGGTAGACACGGCCGGGCGCGATGATGCGCAGCGGGGGCGTGCTGGTCATCATGGTGCGGATCTGAACCGGCGAGGTGTGGGTGCGCAGGACGCGCGGCGTTTCGCGCTCGTCGCCACCTTCGACGCCGGCGAGGTAGAAGGTGTCGTGCATCGCGCGCGCCGGGTGGGTTTCGGGCATGTTGAGCGCGGTGAAATTGTGCCAGTCGGTCTCGAGCTCCGGGCCGGTCGCGACCGCGAAGCCCAGATCGGCGAAGATTTCGGCGAGTTCGTCCATCACCTGGCTGACCGGGTGGACGGTACCCGTGGGCGGCAGGTCGACGGGCAACGTCATGTCGACGCGCTCGGCGGCCAGACGCGCGTCGAGCGCCGCGGCCTCCAGCACGGTCTTGCGCGCGGCGATGGCGTTCGTCACCGCTTCGCGCAGGCCCTGTAGCCGGGGACCGGCGACCTGACGCTCCTCGGGTGCCATGGGGCCCAGCGTCTTCATGAGCTGCGTGATGCGCCCCTGCTTCCCCAGCGCCTCGATGCGGACAGCCTCGAGCGTGTCGAGGCTCTCCGCCGCGTCGATCGCGGTCAGCAGGGTCGTGCGCATGTCGTCGAGTTGGGTGTCCACATCGTCCTCCGGCGAAGGGTTCCTTCGCGGCGGGCGCGCGCCAGTCAACCAAAAAGGGGCGCGGGGACTTGAGGGGTTCCGGGTTGGGACTGCTCACCGGCACCTATGGCCGGGGCCGGTGCCGCCTTGCGATCAGCCGGCCATCAGGTTCGCCTGGCCGGCGAGAAGGAGGGCGGTGGTCGCAAAGGCGGCGATGCCGATCACGATGCTGCGGGTCATCGAGGGTGCTCCTGGAGGCGCGCGATCAGGCGATCGGGGTGAGGGGGAGAGCGGCGCCGACGAAGATCGAGGCGAAGACGAGCGCACCGACGAACGAAGCGACAACGCGGCTGGCGGACTGGAAACGGATCATGATGGTCACTCCTGAGATCGCTGCCGGACCATCCGGCGGTGATGCTCAGGGCTTTGCAGCTGTCGTGCCAAATGGCTAAGCCGTTGATGTTGCTTGCGCTCGCTACGAGGGCTGCGCGCAAGTGGCGCGATGGCCCGATCGGCGTGGGAATTTTCGCCAGATTGTGGCGTCAGCCTGCGCGCACGCAGTCGCGGCCGTCCAGCTTTGCGGTGTAGAGCAGGCGGTCGGCGCGTTCGAACGCCACGCCCGCCGCCTCGCCATCCTGGATCGCGGTCACGCCGGCCGAGAAGGACAGTTTGCCGATCGGCGTGTCGGTGTCGCGGGTGCGGAAGCGTTTGGCCGCCACGGTATCGCGCGCGGCGTCGATCAGCGCGGTGGCGGCGACGGGATCGAGTCCGCCAATCAACACCGCGAACTCCTCGCCGCCGTAACGTGCGACGAGATGCCCATCGCATTCGGAGGCCAGCGTCTGCGCTATCGCGCGCAGCACGCGATCGCCCACCGCATGGCCGTGCGTGTCGTTCAAACGCTTGAAGTGATCGACGTCGCAGATCGCGACGCTCCACGGCCCGGCGGCTTCGTCCCGCGCGGCATAGGCTTCGTCGAAGGCGCGGCGATTGGCGAGGCTGGTCAGCGCGTCGCGCCGTGCGGTGTCGCGCGCTTCGGCGAGTTTGGCGCGCAACGCATCGGTTTCCTCGCGCGCCTGGGCAAGCCGCGATTCGGCATCGCGGATGCGCGCGACCATGGCGGCGGCGATGCGGGCGATCTCGTCGGCGGTGCGCGCCTGGCGTCCACCCATCATCGCGGCGCTGGCGGCCAGATCGGCACCGAAGCCGCGCGTTTCGGCATGGATCGCGCTCATGATGTCGGCGAAACCGTCGACCTGCG